>NZ_JBFACT010000022.1:0-128971 GCF_040640995.1 Amycolatopsis sp. NPDC021455
GACCTCCGGCCCGGCTCGGTCTGGATCGAGTTCCACCCCGGTCACGCCCGGCTGGTGCCCGGCTACCGCCTCGACGCCGTGGACACGTCGGAAAACTGAGCACGGGGCGGGCCGTGGTCCCGCTGCCGTGGTGATCCGTGTACCGGCACCGAAAGGCGGTTCCGGGCACAGCGGCAGCACCGGATCGAGGACCGGCCGTGAAGCCGCACCCGGTTTCACGGGGTGTCCCACCAACGCAGCACGCGCAGAGCACGCAGAGTCGCCCACCGGCCAGGGCCGGGCGGCTCCATCCGGAACCAGGTCCGCCCCGGATACCCCCGGTGCACCGGCCACGTGCCGTCCGCCCGGCGAGCGCGCCGGAGGACGTCGACGGCATCGGCCAGCCGCGCATCCCGGCTCGCCGCGGCCGCGCGGAAGTGCTCGAGCCCGCGCAGGACGTCGAAGTGCCACTGTGGCGGGAACGGAAAGCGTTCGAACGCCCGGTCCACGACTTGACCAGTGCGGTGGGAGCGGTAGAGGTGGTGGGCGAGGAAGAACGCCCGTCCCCGCGCCATGGCATCCGCGACGGGGACCATGCCGCCTCCGCGCTGGTACTCCAGCAGGGCGTCGAGGACCGAGATCGAAGTGTGGAAGGACCCGTGCGAAGAGCCGGTCCGGATCGTCCGGCAGTTCCACCCGCCGTCAGCGAGCTGCTCGCCCAGCAGCCAGCCGACCGCGGGTGCAACACGGTCGTCACAAAGGCCGAAAGACGCCGCGAGCAGGACAAGCATCGCGGTGATGCACGTCTCGGGCTGCCGTACGGTCTTGGCGAGAGTGAGGCCACCGCCGAACCACCGGGCACCGTCCCAAAGGCGGCGGCAACCGGCGAGAGCGCGATCGTCACCCGCGGGCAGGCCCAGCCAGTGCAGCTGCAGCAGGGTGTAAGTCGTGGACGTCCACTTCGGACTATAGAGCCCGCCGGACCAGAGACCGTCGCCGTCCTGCAGAGCCAGCAGCCGCGCTCCCCAGCCCGAGCTGGCAACGCGCCCACGTTCCGCCTCGACCACGTCGCTCGGCGCGTCCAGAAGATCACGGAGCACCTGCCAGCGGATAGCCGGATCACCGGCCATCAGCCACCCGGTCACGGATCCCGCCTCCGGCACGGCCTGCTCCCTCACGTCTTCCGCCGTTCACGATGCCGGCGGCCAGGCTGCCGGTCCGCGCCGCACCGGTCCAGCGCCCGTCGCCGTCTGCCAGACACGAGGATTCCGCTCAGCAAGGCGATCGTCACGGTTCGGCCTCCCCTGCGGCGGGCCCGCTTCGCGGCGACGCCGCCGTGCACTACGCGGACGACGGCCCGGCGCCGACCGGGCAGGTGCTCTGCGTCCGGCGGGCGTGTCCGATCTCGATGCTGGCAGCTCGACACGAACCGGCGGAGGGCCCAAAGTCCACAGCCGGCAGGTCTGACAGCCCTTTCTGCCGCGCCAGTGCGATGGCGGCGCCGGAGTCCGAGATGTCGCCGTCACCGGGCCCCATCGCCCTCGACGCCACCGACCACGCACAGCAAGGTGAGCCCGGCGACGCGCCCGAAGCAATAGTCGTTCATTCCGCGGCCGCGCCCGGTGACGGCTCGAGGACCACGACCGCCGTCCGACCGGGCCGGCGCGCCGCGTAGGCATCGAGGTTCTCGTCCAGCTCACGCCACCGGGCCCAGAGCCGCTCACGTTCCTCGCCGTGGGCCGCTCGTCCCCGGACGCGGTACCGGCCGTCGACCAGCGTGACACTCGTTTCGGGATGGGCCTGCAGATTCAGCCACCACGCCGGCTCGGGCTCGGCCCAGCCGTTCATCGCGAGCGTGACCAGGTTCGGGCCGTCACGGAAGTAGGCGAGGATCACGCTGCGCTCCCGGCCGGTCCGCCGCCCGACAGTGGTCAGCCGCATGGTGCCCCACCGGTCCGGCTTCGGCCGCCACAACCCGGCCCGGCCCCGCGTGACGCGATACAGCGCGCGATGCCCCTTCCAGGCCAGGCGGATGAACCACCGCGGCGGAAGCCGCACCGGTCTCGTGCGTTCCTCGGACATGACACCTCCACTGCTCTCGGCCCGGCCGACCGCAGGCCGCGCCGGACACGCACCGTAGGGCCGCCGGTCCCCAGTCACCGGGCCGACAGTCCGGGCCTTGGACTGCGGGGTGCGGGTCGGCCGGGACGAACCCGAACTCGTCGCCCACCCGCTCGGGATCAGCCGTTGAGGGAGTCGAGAGCGGCGCGGAGGCGGTTGCCCGCCTCTTCGGCGACCGGCCGGAGTTCCTCGCGCTCGGGCACGGTGATCATCACCGCCGGGTCGAGCGCCTGGACGAGGGTGCGGTCGTCGCCGTCGGCCCGGACCACGACGTTGCACGGCAGGAGCAGCCCGATCATGCGGTCGGCCTCGAGGGCGCGGTGCGCCAGCGGCGGGTTGCAGGCGCCGAGGATGACGTAGGGCTCCATGTCGACGTCGAGTTTCTCCCGCATCGTCGCCTGGACGTCTATTTCGGTCAGCACGCCGAAGCCTTGCTCCTTGAGTGCTGCGCGCACGGCGTCGACGGCCTGCTCGTAGGGCAGGTCGAGAGTGATGCTCAGGTCGTATTTCATAAGGGTTCTTCCTTTCTGCGGGTTGGTGGTCAGCCGCCGTGCAGGGCGGCCGGGGCGAACATCGCGGCGGCCGCGACGCCCACCGCGACGGCCAGCACCACGTAGGCAAAGGCGAGGCGCACTGTGGGGGCGGGCAGCCGGTTGCCGAGCCGGCCGGCGAGCAGGGAGGCCGGCAAGGCGATCCCAGCGAACACGAGGGCGATGCCGTAGTTCAGGTCCGGGACGGCGGCCGTGTGGGCGGCCAGGCCGCCCAGAGAGGTCAGCACGATGACGACCAGCGACGTCGCGACCGCCTCCGGCGCCGTGAGCCCGAGCAGCATGGTCAGCGCGGGGACGATGACGAACCCGCCGCCGACGCCGAACAGCCCGGTCAGCACGCCGACGACCGCACCGGCAGTGAGGGTTTTGGGCAAGCAGCTGCGCCAGTTCGCCCCGCCGGTGCCGGTCCGGCACGCGCCCTCCCGCTCGGGGGCCGCCTTGAGCATCCGGACCGCGACCACCGCCATCAGGACGGCGAAAGCGATCAGCAGCCACCGGTCGGGCAGCAGCTTGCCGAGTGCGGTGCCACCGAACGCGGCCGGGACGCTCGCCGCGGCGAACACCAGCGCGACCCGCCAGCGGATCACCTTCGACTTCCACCGGGCGATCAGCCCCCCGGCGGCGGAGACCGCCACGACCAGCAGCGACGTCGGGATGGCCGAGCTGAGCGGCAGCCCGACGCCGTAGACCAGCGCGGGGATGGCGAGGATGGAGCCGCCCGCGCCGAGCAGGCCCAGGGCCGCGCCGATGACCAGGCCGAACGCCGCCGCCAGCAGGAACGTCATGGCGTCAGCGGCCCGCGGCCATGGGCAGCCCCGCCCAGGCCGCCCGGGCGAACTCGTCGTCGACCGCCACGACCCGCCGGCCGGCCGCGGCCAGGACCGAAGCCGCGATCGAGGCGCGGTAGCCGGCCTGGCAGTGCACCCACACTTCCCCGGTCGGCACCTCGCCGACCCGGCCCAGCAGCTCGTGGATCGGGATGTGGGTGGCGCCGTCGATGTGGTCGGCGGTCCACTCCTGGTTGCGGCGGACGTCCAGGATCGTGACCGGCCGGTGGTGGCGGACCAGGGCCAATTCGCCGAAGTCGGCGCGGGGGAACGATCCGAGCGGCGCGTCGCCCGTCCAGGCGTCGGGAGTACCGGTGGTAGCGGATTCGACGCGGTCGATGCCGATGCGGACCAGCTCGCGCTGGGCTTCGGCGATCTGCCCGGGCGTCTCGCCGAGCAGCGACAACGGCGTGCCCCAGGGGATGAGCCAGCCGAGGTACGTGGCGAAGCTGCCGTCGGCGCCGAAATTGAGCGTGCCGGCCACATGCCCCGCCGCGAACGCGGTCCGCGACCGCAGGTCCACGACCCATTCACCCTTCTCGATCCGGGACCGCAGCTCGGCCGGGTCAGCCGGTTCTGCCGGGGTGAGGTCGGGCGCGCCAGGGCCGGCGCTGTTGGCGGGCCCCATGTGCGCGTAGTAGGCCGGATAGGCGTCCAACCCGGCCAGCAACTCGTCGACGTACACCTGCTCGTCCCGGGTCAGCACCGGGTTGACCTGCTTCTCCCGGCCGATCGTGGATCGCTCGGCCTCGGACTGGCTGGCCGAGCAGAAGCTGCCGAATCCGTGCGTGGGGTAGATCTCGGCGCCGTCGGGGAGCAGGTCGGCCAGGCGGTGGGCCGAGGCGTACTGCCGCTTCACCAGCTCGCCGGTGTGAGCGGGGCCGAGCAGGTCGGGGCGGCCGGTGGAGCCGTACAGCAGCGAACCACCGGTGAACGCCGCCGGAGCCCTGCCCGGCGCCTCCAGCACGTAGGACAGGTGCGTGAACGTGTGACCCGGCGTCGCCAGCGCGCGCACCCGCATGGACGAGCCGACCTCGACCACGTCGCCGTCGTCGATCGGGGTCCGCTCGAAGGACACCGGATCGGCCGCGTTGACGTGATAGGCCGCGCCGGTAGCCCGCGCCAGGGCGAGCCCGCCGGTCACGTAGTCGTTGTGGATGTGGGTCTCGAACACGTCGGTGATCCGCAACCCTCGCACCTGGGCCAGGTCCAGTACCCGGTCGATGTCGCGCTGCGGGTCGACCACGAACGCCGTCTCGCCGTCCTCGACGAGGTAGCTGCGGTCGCCCAGGGTCGGCGTGTCGATCGCGATGATCTCGATCATGAATCCTCTCCTTATACCCCAGGGGGTATCTGGATCCAGAGTAGCGCACACTCACGCTCGATGTCGGGTACCCCCGGGGGCATACCCGAAACGCCCGCGAAATCGCTGCTACGACCAGTGTCCGCGCGGTCAGGCGAGCGCGACAGAGGAATTGGTCCTCGCCGGCAACCCTGGCATGGGTACCCCCGGGGGTATAGTAAGTCCCGGAAACACTGATCGACACCCATGGAGGAACTCCGGATGTGCCAACGGATCACCTGCTCGAAGTGCGGAAAGCCGACCTACCGCGGCTGCGGCAACCACGTCGAGCAGGTTCTCGGTGACGTGCCGGCCGCGCAGCGCTGCTCCTGCGCCGCCGAGCAGCCCGAGCGCAAGTCCTGGCGGCTGTTCCGCCGATGACCACCACCGGGCGGTGACATGTCGCTCCCCCGCGTCGAACGGCTGCTGGCCGTGGTCGCGCACCCTGACGACGAGTCCTTCGGCCTCGGCGCCGTCCTGGACCGGTTCGTCCGCGGCGGCACCGAGGTCTCGGTGCTGTGCTTCACCCACGGTGAAGCGTCGACACTGCACGGCAGGCCTGGCGAGCTGGCCGACGTGCGCACCGCCGAACTGGCCGCGGCAGCCGATATCCTCGGCATCTCCGCCACCGAACTGCTGGGCTACCCGGACGGCGGGCTCGCCGCGGTACCGTCGGACGACCTCACCGCGGCCGTCACCGAAGCCGCGAAGCAGGGGCAACCTACCCACCTGATCGCCTTCGACGTCGGAGGCGTGACCGGGCACCCGGACCACGTCTGCGCGACCGAAGCGGCGCTCGGTGCCGCCGCCGCGCTCAGCCTGCCGGTGCTCGGCTGGACCGTGCCGGACGCGGTGGCTGCCGTGCTCAACGCCGAGTTCGGCACCGCGTTCGTCGGTCGCCGGGACGACGAGATCGACTGGACGATCCGCGTGGACCGCGGGCGGCAGCAGGCGGCGATCGCCGCACACCGGAGCCAGTCCTCCGACAATCCGGTCCTGCGTCGGCGGCTGCACCTGCTCGGCAACGTCGAACACCTGCGGCGGCTGACCTGAACCGTCGAACCCGGGACCATGGTCCTCAAGATCGAGGACCACAGCCCGCGCCGGTGCCCGTCCCAGCCCGGCAGACTGAATGACGTCGACGCTCCCGGGAGATCAAGGTGACCCTGACCGCACGGCCCACCTCTGCGCTGCTTGACCGGATCAGCCGCGGCCTGATCGGTGAAGGCGAGGTTCTGGACGGCCCGTACGGGCCGCATCGCATCACCTATGCCGACTACACCGCCTCCGGCCGGGCGCTGGACTTCGTCGAGGACTACCTGCGCAAGCACGTCCTGCCGCTGTATGCCAACACGCACACCGAAAGCTCGGGCACCGGTCTGCATACCGGTCTGCTGCGCGAGCAGGCCCGCGCGATCATCCACACCTCGGTCGGCGCCACCGACGACGACCTCGTCATCTTCTGCGGCTCCGGCGCCACCGCGGCGGTGAACAAGCTGATCGGCATCCTCGAACTGCGCATCCCCGCCGGCCTCGACGAGCGGTACCGGCTCGGCGACCGCATCCCTGGCGCCGACCGGCCGGTGGTGTTCGTCGGGCCGTACGAGCACCACTCCAACGAACTGCCGTGGCGCGAATCGATCGCCGACGTGGTCGTGATCGACGAGGACTCCGACGGCCACATCGACCTCGACGCCCTCGAACGGGAACTACGCTGCCATTCCGACCGGCCGCTGCGGATCGGCAGCTTCTCCGCCGCCTCCAACGTCACCGGCATCCTCACCGACACCGATCGCATCGCCGCCCTGCTGCACCGGCACGGTGCGCTGTCCTTCTGGGACTACGCCGCCGCCGGGCCCTACGTGCCGATCCGGATGGCCGAGAGCGCGCCGGGCCGCGGGGACCATAAGGACGCGCTGTTCCTGTCGCCGCACAAGTTCGTCGGCGGGCCCCAGACCCCCGGCGTCCTCGTGGTGCGGCGCGAGCTGGTCGCCAATCGGGTGCCCACGGTCCCCGGCGGCGGTACCGTGGCCTTCGTCGGCCCACACACCCACCGCTATCTAGACGAGCCGGTCGCCCGCGAGGAGGGCGGCACCCCGGCCATCGTCGAGTCCATCCGCGCGGGGCTCGTCTTCGCGCTCAAGGACGCCGTCGGCACCGAGGTGATCAGGGCCCGCGAAGAACAGCTGTGGCAGCACGCCGTCGAACGGTGGTCGGCTCATCCGGGGCTCGAGGTGCTGGGTGACCATCAGGCGGCGCGGCTGTCGATCGTGTCCTTCCGGATTCGCACCGGGGAGCTGTTCCTGCATCACAACTTCGTCGTGGCGGCGCTCAACGACCTGTTCGGCATCCAGGCCCGCGGCGGCTGCTCGTGCGCCGGCCCGTACGGGCACCGCCTGCTCGCCATCGACCCCGAACACTCACGGGCCTACAACGCCGAAAGCGCGCGCGGCTGCGACGGGATCAAGCCCGGCTGGGCGAGGTTGAACTTCAACTACTTCATCTCCGACACCGTGGCCGGCTACCTAGCCGACGCGGTGACGTTGCTCGCCGAGCACGGCCACCGGCTCCTGCCCGACTACCGGTTCGACCCGCACACCGGCCTCTGGCGCCACGCTCGGGCGAACGAGTTCCCCGCCGAAGTCCCGGACCTGCGGCACTTCAGCGACGCGACCCCGGGCCCGTCCCGGCGGCTCGGCGAGGAAGCCCTCGCCGAGCACCTGCAACGGGCACAGCACATCCTCGACACCAGACCGGACCTCGATCTCCTCGGGCCCAGCGGGCTCTCCGAAGACTTCGAGGCACTGCGCTGGTTCCCCCTGCCACCGGAGTGCCTCGGCTAAGCCAGCGTCAGGAACAGCTTCTCCAGCTGTTCACGGTTGGCTGCGCCCTCTTCGGAGTCGTCGGACACGCACTGCTCCAGCCCGCTGGCGATCAACCGGAAGCCGGCCCGGTCCAGGGCGCGGGAGACCGCGGCGAGCTGGGTGATGACGTCGCGGCAGTCGCGGCCGTCGTCGATCATCTGGATCACGCCGCCGACCTGGCCTTGCGCTCGCCTCAGCCGCTTGCGCACGTCCGCGAGCACGTCTTCGTTCAGCTCCACACCGACCTCCTCTGGTACCCCCCAGGGTACCTGCTCATGCCCGTGGCCGGGCGTCGGCGTGCACCCTGGCCATGTCGAGTTCCTGCACCTTGGTGATCAGCTCTTCGAGCGCGGCGGCGGGCGTCGATCCCGATCGGCTGCACCAGGCGATCGGGAACCTGCTCGGCAACACCGCCCGCTACGCCCGGCCCGGCGACAGCGTCACCGTCCGGGCCTACGCTGCAGATGACTCGGCGGTGCTCGAGGTGACCGACACGGGCCCCGGTATCCCGGCCGACGAACTGCCCCGCGTGTTCGACCGGCGCTGGCGCGGGGCCGGCACTTCGGTACCCGGTGCGGGACTCGGGCTCGCCGTGGTCCGCGAACTCGTCACCGCCCACGGCGGCACCGTCACCGCCCATTCGACGCCCGGCGAAGGCACCGCCTTCACCATCCGGCTCCCCCGGAGCTAAGCCGGTTCGGCGCCGCCCCACAGCACCGTCCGCACCGGACTCGATCCCGACCGCCGCGGAGAGACCACCTGAACACAGGCACCGACGACGCGCACCGCCATCGCGCGGCAACGTTGCGCGCGGCGATCGCGGGCGACACCGGAATCACCGAGGCAGCACCGCGGACCGCGGTAGCGGCCCGAGCGGCGCCGACGGCTTACAAAGACGTCGATGCCGTCGTCGAAGCCACCGAGGGCGCGGGCCTGTGCCGCAACGTCGCCCGGCTGGTCCCGCGGTCGGTGTGGTCAAGGGGTGAACAGCTCGGCGCAATCCACGCGTCGTTCGGCTGCAACCGCTTCCAGGGTTCGTTCTCGCCGGTGCTCCCCTCAGGGGGTGGTCACCGCGTCGATGACGGTGCGGGCCTGAACCCGGGTGAGGTGCAGCGTGTCCATCAGCTCGTCGGCGCCGGCTCCGCTCGAGGCGAGGACCGCGGCAGAGCAAAGGACGCCGGGCAGGATGCCGGGCAAGGTCGCACCGAGCCGGTCCAGCAGGTCTGCCGGACCGTCGTCACCGGCAGGGCCCAGCCGAGCCCGCCACAACAGCATGGCAACATCGTCGCCGCTGTCACATTCGTCGTCCGCCAGGCGTGCCATGGCGTCGCGATAACCGGCCTGCGTCAGTTCTCCGGAGAGCAGGCGCGCGGTCGATTCCCGCTCTCGCGCGATTGCCTGGCGGCCGACGCCGAGGGAGTCCGTGCCTTGGGCGCGCGGTTCCTCCGAGCGCTGCCACCACCCGCGTCGCGGAGTGGGCGAGAAGTGGGCCAGGAGCATGACGAGCATGAAGATCCCGGCCAGCAACGCGATCGCCATGGCTCGGCCTCCCTGCAGCCTCGGACGTACCGGTTCCTATGCTGGCAGCCCCGGACGACCGAGCGGAGAGCCGAAAGTCCACATCTCCTCGCCGAGAGCCCCCTGCGACAGGCGGACGGCTTCGAGGACAGATGCCTTTCGGCCCTTTCCCGCCGACCCCGATCCGCCGTATCCCAGGTGTTGGAGCCCTCGAAGCGAAAGGACGGCAGCCGTGACTTCACCCCGGATTTCCAGCACCGTCACCATCGAGGTGACCACCGACGGACGCGAACGGGCCGGCGCACCCGGCTACGCACGCCGCAAGGTCGGCGCGCTGCTCCACCTCGCCCACCGCCCCGTGCTCTCCGCCCGCGTCCGGCTGACCCGCCACCCCGACCCCGCCGTGCGCTACCCCGTGACCGCACAGGCCGACCTCGACGTCAACGGCCGGATCGTGCACGCCCACGCCGACGGTGAAAACTCCACCGAGGCCATCGACCGCCTCGAAGCCCGGCTGCGGCACCGCCTCGAACGCGTCGCCGAACACTGGGAAGCCCGCCGCGGCCGCATGCCCACCGGCGAACCGCACGCATGGCGCCACCAGTCCGAGCCCGCGCGCCACGACAGCTGGTACCCGCGACCGGAAGCCGAACGCGAAATCATCCCCCACTTCTCGTTCACCCCGTACCCCTGCACTGTCGACGACGCCGCCGGCGATCTCGGCCCGCTCGGCCACGAATTCCAGCTCTTCACCGAAGCCGGCACCGGCCGCGACGCCGTCCTCTACCGCGCCGGCCCGACCGGATACCGGCTCGCCCTCCTCACCCCGCCCGCCAAAGGCGAACTGGCCCCGTTCCGGCTCCCCCTCACGATCAGCGCGCAGCCCGCACCACTGCTGTCCACCTCCGAAGCCATCTCCCGGCTGAACGACCTCGGTCTGCCGTTCCTCTTCCACCTCGACGCCGATCACGGCCGTGGCGCCGTGGTCTACCACCGCTACGACGGCCACTACGGGCTCATCACCCCTGCGGAATGAGGGACCGCCGTGGCCGTCAGATGGGTCAGGAACCAGTCCCGGGCCAGGCACGCCGCCTTGTCGAGGGTGCCGGTTCCCCGAACAGCGTCCCGGTCGCCGGAACCAAGGCGAGTTCGTTCACACACGTGAGGTGATTCGTGGCTCGCCGGCCCAGGTCGATTCCGGTGTAGTCGGCAGCGCCGACGATCAGCATGGTCGGCGCCCCACACGGTCCACCGCGGAACGCTTCCAGCGCCTCGGCAAACCGTTGTCCCGCTTCGGATCGATCGGCTAACGGCATGAGCCGATAGCCGGTGCACCCCGCCACAGCAGACAAGGGCCATCGGTCATCAAACGCACCGGAGACGGCTCTTCTGCCTTCCGAAGGAAATTCGTGCGGGAGCCATGGACCTCCGGCAGAAGAGGATATTCCGACGCCGTCAGGCGAAAGCCGCTCGATTCTCGGACAGGTCTCGCCGTCCGGTCAGATCCGGTCCCGCACGCCGACGACACCCGCTGCCGCCGCGCAGCTGGCGCTGCAGTACATGACACCGAATGCTTCGACGCCGTGTCCGAAGATCGAGCAATGGCACCGCTCGCAGACCGGCGCCAACTGGTGGATGGCGCACTCGAAGCTGTCGAACACGTGAGTACCCGTACCGTCCGGTTTCGTGATCCGGAACCCTTGTCGTAGTCGTTGCCGCAGACTTCGCATTCAGCCATGACCCACTGCTCCTCTCCTTGTCCTGAGCTGCCACCATGCCGTGGCAACCCGCCGGTCCCGCGTCTGCCAGGTCTGCACGACGTCGCGTGACATCAGGATGCGGTGCCTCTCGCGCCACACGGGAAAATCTGATCGACTCCGCGGGCAGGCATCACATCACCGCACAAGAACACGGTTGCCGGACGCATCTCTCCTCCCGCCCCACGGTACGGATGCGCATTTCTCCCGACGTTCCTCGCCTTCAGCGAACTACGCAACCGATTGTCGCGTAGCCGGACAGCGCTTACCCCCTTTCGAGGGGAATCTAAAGTCCCTCCCGCACGAGTCCTTCGACCCTTCGCAGGAGATGTCGGATGCGCGACCCTCTTCGACGGGAGGGGGCCTGGACCCGTTCGAGGGCCGACATCCGGCGATGCGGAATGCCGGATTTTCCTCGGGCGGGTCCTCGTTGCCGACGTCGCAAGGGACGACCACCACGGGACAGTCCGCCTCCGCAAACACTGCTCTGCGACCGAGCCGACGGCCATGGGCGGCGACGCGCCAAGCCGGTGGCTGCCGAGGACGATCATCGCGCCGTCCGGGAAGCTTCGACCAGCGCGACCGCGGGTGAATGCCCGATCACCTCGGACCGGATCCGCATGCGGGGACGAGCCGCCTGTGCTCGCGCGATGACTCCGCCGATTTCACGCCGTTGCCGCAACTCGGCTGTTTCCGGCCGGCCGGTGACCCCGGCGCTGAGGTCGTACTCCGGCTCGCACGTCCACGCCCGCAGGGCGACGACCCGCCGCCCGGTCATGGCGGCCTCGGCGACCGCCCAGCCGAGCACCGCCTCGCCGGCGGCCAGCCTGCCGGGGATCGGTTCGGACGGCCGGCTGCTGGGCGCCCTGTCCGAAGCCGACGTCCTCCGGGAACTCTGCCCGGCCGGCGACCCCGGCTCCGGGGTCGTGCCGGAAGGCTGGGCCCGGACAGCCGGTTCGGCGATGCGTCCGGGCCCGGCCGTCCCGGCGCGCACCGGCGTGCACGAACTGGCGAGCCACATGGCCGAGCTCAGCGCCCGCTCGTTACCCGTTGCCGAGGACGGGTTGTTGGTCGGCATCGTCACCGCGAGCGACGTGCTGCGTGCATTGGCCCGCACACGCGAACACTCGCGGACCACTGCTCGATAGCCTCCGCGCCGCCTCGGGCTGACGACGGCCGGCTGCGCTTCGCGGCTGCCTCGTCAGGCCGAGTGGGAGCGTCGTTCTCGACGATCAGCCCGCAGCGCACGACCCGCACGTCACCGTTCCGACGCCGGCAGTGGCCAGGCTGCCCGGGGGACATTCCCGTGCGCGCCGGGGTGCCGGCCATCCCGGCCCGGTCAGAAGATGACCTCGCACCGGGCCAACGCCTCGAACCGCGAATCGCAGCGGTCGGCCGCGCCGGGACCGCCATCCCCGTAGTCCACGCCCTCCGGGTCGGTGAGCGTGTCGTTGCCTTCGGCGCCGCGGACGATGTCGTTGCCTGCCCCGCCGTCGAGGTCGTCGTTGCCCGCGCCGCCGTCGAGGACGTCGTCCCCGGCGTCACCACTGATGCGATCCGGACCGGCCTGCCCGTTCAACGTGTCCGCGCCTGCGCCCCCGTTGACGGTGTCGCCGCCGGCTCCTCCGTCGACGGTGTCGTCTCCCGCGCCCCCCTCGATGACGTCGACCCCCGGGCCGCCACTGAGCGTGTCGGCGCCGTTCCCGCCGTCCAGCCGGTCAGCACCCTGACCCCCGAACAACGTGTCCGCACCCGCTTCCCCGTTCAGCGTGTCGGGGCCAGCCTCGCCGTCCGCCCAGTCGGCACCGTCACCACCGAAGAACTGGTCGCTGCCGTCACCGAGGCAAGCGGTGTCGTTACCCCCGAGGCCGAACACGACATCGTCGCCGCCGAGCGTCACGAACACGTCCGCGCCGGGCGTGCCGTACAGCACGTCCGCACCGGCCGTGCCGACCTCCGTCGCGGGCAGCCCATGGCAGGTCGGCGGTGCCTGCGCCGCCGCCGTTCCCACCGGAACCAGCACGAAGCCCGCCGCCAGCACCACCGGGCCGAGCACCCGGCTCACGCCGTACCACTGCCTGGTCATCGAAACCCTCCCTTTTCCGGCAGACGGCGAGAATTTCACCGTCTGCCGGAAAAGTACGAAGCCACAAGGCCCGGCCCTACCACTGGGCGTGTAATACCGCGCGCATTCTCCGGCCGACGGCCCGGTCCGGGGATGGGCCACTCGTCCGGGCTCGCCGATCACGGATGCCGAGCGACGACGGTGACGTCCACCCCCGGTTCAGCGGTAGCCTCGTACCGCGCGACGGCGACCCCATGGCCGTCCGGAGCACGCGCCACGAGGGCGTAACGGCGTTCGTAATCCAGCTCGGTCAGCCGCCGCAACAGCTTCGGAGTGACTCGCGGCGGCCCGCAAACCCGCCGATACAGGTCTCCGGGTCGGCGGCCGACTCGCTGGAGTGAGGACTTTGTACCACCGCAGGCCGTGACCTCCAGCCCTCCCGCGCCGGACGATCCACCGGGCAAGGTGGCACGGTCACACGCTGGGAGGTGAGCCCATGCGATTGCACACCCGACACGAGGCCGGCTCATGAAGTGGGCGCCGATCCGCAAACCGGCGGCAGCGCGCGCCACGGCCAACCTCACCGACTACGCCCAGGCGCGCCGGGGCTTCAGCTGGGACGCGGCCGGCTCGGTCCTGTCCGGCCTTCCCGGCGACCGCGGGCTCAACATCGCCCACGAAGCGGTCGACCGGCACGCCGAAGGTCCGCTCGCCACAAAGGTCGCCTTGTCCTTCGTGGACCGCCACGAGACGGTCACGGAAATCACCTACGCCGGCCTCAAGGAACGGACCGACCGGTTCGCCGTGCTGCTGGGCGACCTCGGTGTCCGCCCGGGTGAACGCGTCTTCACCCTGCTCGGACGCTCCCCGGAGCTGTACATCGCGGTCCTCGGCGCGTTGAAAGCCGGGTGCGTGCTCTCCCCGCTGTTCCCCGCGTTCGGCCCCGAACCGGTCCGCCAGCGCCTCACCTTGGGGGAAGGCAGTGTGCTGGTGACGACGCCGACGCTGTACCGGCGCCGGATCCGCGGCATCCGGGACCGCCTGCCCGCTCTCCGGCACGTCCTGGTGACGGGACCCGCCGAAGACCCGGGCGTGACCGAACTGCGCCCCGCGCTGGAGGCCGTGGATCCCGCGTTCACCATTCCGCCGACGTCTCCGGAGGACCCGGCGCTGCTGCACTTCACCAGCGGCACGACCGGCACGCCCAAGGGTGCGATCCACGTGCACGGCGCGGTGCTCGCGCACCACGTCACCGCCGCGTACGCCCTCGACCTGCACACCGACGACGTCTTCTGGTGCACGGCAGACCCCGGCTGGGTCACCGGGATGTCCTACGGCGTCATCGCACCGCTCACCCACGGCGCCACCGTCGTCTGCGACGAAGGCGACTTCGACGCCAAACGCTGGTACCGCGTACTTGCCGCCGAGCACGTGACGGTCTGGTACACCGCGCCCACCGCGCTGCGCATGCTGATGCGCCACGGCCCCGATCTCGCGAAGGACCACGACCTGTCCGCGCTGCGGTTCGTCGCGAGCGTCGGCGAACCGCTGAACCCGGAGGTCGTCGTCTGGGGGGAGAAGGTACTGGGCCTGCCGGTGCACGACAACTGGTGGCAGACCGAGACCGGCGCGATCATGATCGCCAACTTCGCCGCGGAAGAAGTGCGGCCCGGCTCGATGGGCCGCCCCCTGCCCGGCGTCGAAGCCGGTCTGCTGGAGCGCGGCGAGGACGGCCGCGCCGCGGTCACCGGCGGCCACGTCCGCGAGATCACCGAACCGGACGTCGAAGGCGAACTCGCCCTGCGTCCCGGCTGGCCGTCGATGTTCCGCAGCTACCTCGGCGAACAGCTCCGTTATGAGAAGTGCTTCGCCGACGGCTGGTACCTGACCGGGGACGTCGCGCGGCGCGACGCCGACGGCTACTACTGGTTCGTCGGCCGCGCCGACGACGTCATCAAGTCGGCCGGCCACCTGGTCGGCCCGTTCGAAGTCGAAAGCGTGCTGATGGCCCATCCCGCCGTCACCGAGGCCGGCGTGATCGGGACTCCGGACCCGGTCGCGGGCGAGCTGGTCAAGGCGTTCGTCTCCCTCGCTCCCGGCACCGAGCCAACCGAAGACCTCCGGCGCGACCTGATGGCGTTCGGCCGGCGGGAGCTGGGTGCCGTGGCACCCAAGGAAATCGTGTTCGACCAGAACCTGCCGCACACCCGCAGCGGCAAGGTCCTGCGCCGCCTGCTCAAGGCCCGCGAGCTCGGCCTGCCCGAAGGCGACCTGTCCACAGTGGAGCAACCATGAGCGAACCGAACGGCGCCGCGAGCCCGCGGGCCAAGGAACGGACCGAGCTGCTGCGCCAGATGGTGCGGATCCGGCGGTTCGAGGAACGCTGCGTCGAGCTCTACAGCGCCGCCGAGATCCGCGGCTTCATGCACCTCTACATCGGCGAAGAAGCGATCGCCGCCGGCGTGCTCCAGGCGCTGGACCCCGGCGACGCCGTCGTGTCGACCTACCGGGAACACGGTCACGCCCTCGCCCGCGGCGTGCCGATGGACGCGATCCTGGCGGAGATGTACGGCCGGACCTCGGGCTGCAGCCGTGGCCGGGGCGGCTCGATGCACCTGTTCGACGCGAGCCGCCGCTTCTACGGCGGCAACGCCATCGTCGGGGGCGGCCTGCCGATCGCGACCGGGCTCGCGCTGGCGGACAAGCTGCGCCACCGGCCCACGGTGACCGCCTGCCTGTTCGGCGACGGCGCGGTGGCCGAGGGCGAGTTCCACGAGTGCCTGAACCTCGCGGCGCTGTGGCGGCTGCCGGTGCTGTTCTGCTGCGAGAACAACATGTACGCCATGGGTACCGCGCTCGCGAAGTCGCACGCGGCGACCGACCTCGCGCTGCGCGCCTCTTCCTACGGGGTCCCGTCGTGGCCGGTGGACGCGATGGACGCGCTCGCCGTCGCGGACGCGGCCGACCGCGCCGTCGAGTCCATCCGCGGTGGCTCCGGACCGTGCTTCCTCGAACTGCGCACCTACCGGTTCCGCGCGCACTCGATGTACGACCCCGACCGGTACCGGGCGGCGGCCGAGGTCGAGCACTGGAAGGAACTCGACCCGATCCCCCGGCTCGTCGCCCGGCTCCGCGCCGACGACGGCTTCACCGACGACGACGCGGCGGCCATCGAGACCGAAGCCGACGCCGAGATCGCGGCCGCGATCAGCGCCGCCGCGGCCGGGCCGCTCGAGCCCGTCGAAGACCTGACCCGGTTCGTCTACTCGGAGCAGCAGTCATGAAGACCACCTACCGCGAAGCCTGCCGCGCCGCCCTGCGCGACGCGCTGACCCGCGACGACCGGGTCTTCCTGATGGGCGAGGACGTCGGATCGTACGGCGGCTGCTTCGCCGTGAGTCTCGGGCTGCTGGAGGAGTTCGGCCCCGAACGCGTCCGTGACACGCCGTTGTCGGAGTCGGCGTTCGTCGGCGCCGGGATCGGCGCGGCCCTCGGCGGAATGCGGCCGGTGGTCGAGATCATGACGGTCAACTTCAGCCTGCTGGCCCTCGACCAGATCCTCAACAACGCCGCCACGCTGCTGCACATGTCCGGCGGCCAGCTCAACGTCCCGCTCGTCATCCGGATGACCACCGGCGCCGGCCGGCAGCTCGCCGCACAGCACTCCCACAGCCTCGAAGGCTGGTATGCCCACATCCCCGGCCTGCGCATCCTCACCCCGGCCACCCTCGAGGACGCCCGCGGCATGCTGTGGACCGCGCTGCAGGACCCCGATCCGGTACTGATCTTCGAACACGGCACCCTCTACGGCCTGTCGGGCGAACTCGACGACGACGCCGGGCCGGTCGACATCGACAAGGCCGCCATCCGCCGCCCGGGCACCGACGTCACGATCGTCGCCTACGGCGGCACCCTCGGCACGGCACTCGACGCGGCGGACGACCTGGCCGGCACCGGCATCGACGCCGAGGTGATCGACCTGCGCACCCTGCGGCCGCTGGACATGCCCGCCGTACTCGGCTCGGTGGCTCGGACCCACCGGCTCGTCGTGGCGGACGAAGGCTGGCGCAGTGGCAGCCTGTCCGCCGAGATCGCCGCCCGCGTCGCCGAGGAGGCCCTCTACGAACTCGACGCGCCGATCGAGCGCGTCTGTACCGCGGAAGTGCCGATCCCCTACGCCAAGCACCTCGAAGAGGCCGCGCTCCCCCAGCGGGACGACATCGTCGCGGCCGCACGCCGGGTGGTGGGCTGACGTGGGCGCGTTCCGGATGCCCGCCCTCGGCGCCGACATGGACGAGGGCACCGTCGTCGAATGGCTGGTCGAGCCCGGCGACGAGGTCCACCGCGGGGACGTCGTCGCCGTCGTCGACACGGACAAGTCGGCCATCGAGGTCGAATGCTTCGAGAGCGGAAAGGTCGGGGAGATCCTCGTGGCCGTCGGGGAGAAGGTGCCGATCGGCACCCCGCTGGCCACGATCGGCGACGGCCAGGTCGCTCCACCCACCCCACCGACCACGCCGCCCGGCGAGGCCGCCGAGACGTCCCCCAGGCCTCGGCGGCCCGCCACCCCCGCCCGCCCCCTCGCTTCCCCGCCGGTCCGCACCTTCGCCGCCCAAGCCGGCGTCGACCTCGCCACCGTGCACGGCACCGGCCGCGGCGGCGCCATCACCCGCGCGGACGTCCAGCGGACGGCGGACGCCGCGCACGCGGAACCGGCGGGCCGCGCCCGCGTTTCGCCCTACGCCCGGCGGCTGGCCGCCGAGCACGGCGTCCCGCTGCCCGCGGAGCCGGGACGGCCGGTGCGGGCCCGCGACATCGTTCCCGCGGACGGCCGTCCCGCACCGCGCGAAGAACACCCCCGTGCGGCAGCGCACGAGGACAGCATGCGCCAGGCGATCGCCGCGCTCATGGCCCGCTCGAAGCGCGAGATCCCCCACTACTACCTCACCGCCACCATCGACCTGCACGCCGCGCTCGACTGGCTCACCGCGCACAACCTCGCCGTCCCGGTGACCGCCCGGGTACTCCCGGCGGCGTTGCTGCTGAAGGCGACCGCCTTGGCGGCGGCGCGCGTCCCGAACCTGAACGGTCACTGGATCGAGGGCGCGTTCCGGCCCGCGGAAGAAGTACGGCTCGGCGTCGCCGTGGCCCTGCGCGGCGGTGGCCTGCTCACCCCCGCCATCACCGGCGCGGACACCATGGGAGTGCCGGACCTGATGACGCGGCTGCGCGAACTCGTCGGCCGCGCCCGCGGCGCCCGGCTGCGGTCCTCGGACCTCGCCGAACCCACCATCACGGTGACCAACCTCGGCGACCTCGGCGCCGAATCCGTCCACGGCGTCATCTACCCGCCCCAGGTCGCCCTGGTCGGGTTCGGCGCCATCACCGAGCGGCCGTGCGCGGTCGGCGGCCTGCTCGGTGTCCGGCCCTTGGTCACCGCGACGCTGTCGGCCGACCACCGCGCCAGCGACGGCGCCGTCGGCGCCCGGTTCCTGCACACCATCGACACCCTGCTGCAAACCCCGGAGGAGCTGTGACCACCCAGACGCGGACCCGCACCGACGCGGACCGGATCACCAAGACCGCCCTGTTCACCATCGCGCCTGAGGCCGACCTCGACGCCCTCGACCCCGGCGAGAACCTCCGAGAAGCCTTGGAGCTGGACTCCATGGACTTCCTCGCCTTCGTCGAGCAGCTGTCGGATGCGATCGGGCGGCGCATCGACGAAGTCGATTACGACCGCCTCACGACGCTGGAGTCGTGTGTCGGATTCCTGACCGCCCACTGAACCACCGAGGCCGACGGCTCGTGACCGAGGGACATCGTGAGGCCGCTCGAAATACTCCTGATGAGCGTCGAACTCGCCGCGTCGGTGGTCTCGTTGCGGGGCAGGGCACGGTGGGCGCGGCCGGCGGTGACCGCACTGCTGATACCCGTGGCGACGGCACAGGTATTGGTCGAAGAGCCACGCTGGCAGCTGGTTCCCGCCTACGTTCTGGCCGCGGTGCTCGTCCTGGCCGCGCTCTACCGGCTGCTCCGCCCGCGACAGCCGATGCTGCGGCCCGCCCTCAGGAGCGCCGCGATCGCGGGCGGGCTGCTCGGGCTGGCCGCGTCCACTGCGCTGCCGGTTCTGGTGCCCGTCTTCACGTTCCCGCGGCCGAGCGGTCCCTACGGCATCGGCACCGTCACCTACCACTGGGTGGACCAGGACCGGCCCGAGATCTTCACCGCGGACCCCGGCGATCGGCGCGAGGTCGTGGTCCAGGTCTGGTACCCGGCGGACCGCGACGACGACGCACCACACGCCGCCTACGTACCCGACGCCGACGCGCTCGGCCCGCTCGCGCACCGCGGTGGTCTGCCCTCGTTCACGTTCAGCCACCTCAAGTACGTCCGGACCAACGCCGTCCCCGCCGCACCCGTCGCGGCCGCTCCCCGCACCTTCCCCCTGCTGGTCCTGGCCACCGGGCTCAGCGGCTACCGGCAGTACGACACCCTCGGCGTCGAGGAGCTCGTCTCGCACGGTTACGTGGTCGCCGGGATCGACCACCCGTACTCCAGCGCCGCTGTCGTCTTCCCGGACGGACGACGCGCGGACTTCGACACCCGCATGACCGACCGCGCCTTCGCCGACGCGATCCTTCCCCACATCGCCGCGGACACCGGATTCACCTTCGACCGGCTGACCGCCGTCGACCACGCCGATCCCGCGGGTCTGCTCACCGGCCGCCTCGACCTGGCGCGCACCGGTCTGTTCGGGCTCTCCCTTGGCGGGGAGATCACCGGTATGGGCTGCTTGCGCGACACCCGGTTCCGCGCCTGCCTGAGCATGGACTCCTGGATGCCGGACCCGGTCGTCACGACCGGGCTGACCCAGCCCACCATGTGGCTCACCCGCGACCGCGACACGATGCGCCAGGAGGGCTGGCACCAGGACGACATCGACCGGACGCTGAACACCATGCGCGCCGTCTTCGACCGGCTCCCCGCGGACGGATACCTGATCCGGATCCCCGGCATGTACCACGCCGACTTCGGGGACACCCAGCTGATCTCCCCGTTGCTGCGCCCGCCCGGGTTCGCCGGGCCGCTGGACGGCGCGAAGGCACATCACATCGTCAACTCCTACGTGCTGGCCTTCTTCGACCGCTACCTGCGGGGGCGCCCGGCCCCGCTGCTCGAGGTGACCGCCGCCCACCCGGACGTGCTGTTCGAGAAGCACCTACCCGGCGAGCCGACACCGCGGTGACTTACGGCTCGGCCCGCGTACACCTTCTCCTTTCCCGGTGACGACGTCCGGCCGCCAGTTTCGGAGACAGCAAAGCCAGCCGAACCGGGGGCCCATGTCCGCATTTGGTACCGGCCGCGACAACCACATGCCCGGCCGGCGGCCCCTCGGGATCCGCGCGGTCCGGCACGACACCGAAATTCACGGCCGGAAGTCACTTCCGGCCGTGGTTTCCGGCGGTCTCAGCCCGCAGCAGCGGAATCGGGTTCGGCGAAGCCGTGGTCCGGGCGGAGGAAGGGCAGGGGATCGGCGCCCGTCATCGCGCCGTCGTCCAGCCACCGGCGGAAACCCGCCGGGTCGCGTCGCTCCAGCTCGTCCAGGAGGAGCTGCCGGACCGCTACCAGTTTTCCCCGCTCGGGATCGTCGTCCGGCGTGCGCCGCAGTTCCTCGTCGCTGCGGCGCCAGACCAGGCACAGCTCGTCGGTGGCCGCGCCGGGCACGGTCGTCCGGACGCTGACCGCTTGCCCGTCGCGCGATCCCCGGCCCAAGCCCCGCCGTCCCGCCCACCAGCCGACCGCCGCGAGGACGGCCAAGACTCCCGACCCGACGACGAACCCGGACCACACCAGGATTTCGGCACCCGCGACTCCGGCGAGAAACGCGGCCACGGCGGTAACCACGCCCGCCCGCGATGGCGGGATCCGCGTTCGCCCGCGGGTGTCGTCGGCCCGCTGCCAGACACCCAGGCCGATCATCACGCTCATGGCCGCCCAGGCAACCACGGTGTAGGTCGGGAAGGTGACGAGACCGCGCCAAAAGAGCAGGAGAGCAGCGACACCGGCAAGGAGAAAGATCACTCTGGTCATCACTGCTCACCTCGGACACGTCCGGTCGATCTCGGCGATTCTGCGGTCGAAAACACCGTAGCCACACGCCGGAAGCAGCCGCGAGAACGCAAAGCCCCCTCTTCGACGGGTCCTTGTGCCCAGCGGGTCTTCACCGGCAGTCCGGCTCCGATGGTCTTCCGGCCTCCGTTCCGACTGCCTTCTCCCCTCGCGGAGACCACTCGGCCGGCCTGGAATCGAACCGTGCGTGGAGAAGTCCCCCACGCTGGTCGAAGCCGAGCAGGAGGCGACCATGATTCGCAACCGGCGCAGAATGTGGACGATGATCGCCGCGATCGCAGGTGTGCTCGTGGTCGTCGGCGCGCTCATGATCGCGATCCTCCAGGACCGCCCGGGGTCCCCCGCCGCGCCACCGGGCACCACACCCACCAGCACGTCAACGGCCCCCGCCACCACGACCGTCAAGGTCTTCTTCCACCGCGGGCAGCCCGACGACCCGGCCCGCGTCGAACCGGTGACCCGCACAGTCCCGAAGACCGGCGCCGTCGCCACCGCGGCGGTCACCCAGCTGCTCGGCGGCCCCACCGCCGCCGAACGACAGCGCGGCTACTTCTCCCTGTTCAGCCCCGCCACCGCCGGCATGCTCAAGTCCGTCCGGGTGGCGAACGGGGTGGCGCACGCCGATTTCCGGGACTTCCGGTCGCTGCTCCCGAACGCGACCTCGAGCTTCGGCAGCACCGCGCTGCTGGCCGAACTGGACGCGACGCTGAAGCAGTTCGGCACCGTCAAAACCACCGTCTACTCCTTCAACGGCAACGTCACCGCATTCTACGAATGGCTGCAGCTCGTCCCGCCCATCGACGAGCAAACCGAAGTGCGCCCTGCCATGGCCGCGGCTCGCCTGTTCCTGATCCGCGTCGCGGGCATGCGCGACCCCGCCGAAGGACCGTTCCACCCCACCGGGCCCGGACGCGCCGAAGCCACCTTCTACGCCCGGTCGCCCGAAGGGAAACCGGTTCCGGAGATCGCGACGGTGGTGGCGCTGCGGCGCACCGGTACAACCTGGACAGTCACCGGCACGACCACCGGCACCATCCGCGTCGGCACCCCGGTCACCTCGGCCGCGATCTCCTCGCCCCTGCACGTCACCGGCCAGGCGCACGCCTTCGAAGGCGTCGTCACCGTCCGGGTGATCGAAGACCGCGCCGGCGGGCTTGCTGAACTCGGCCGTGGCTCCGTCGTCGGCGGCGGCGACCAGGCGCGCCCCTTCGCCGCGGATGTCACGTTCACCACGCCGGTCGGCAACCGTGGCTGGGTGGTCTTCACCGAACTGTCCGCGGCCAACGGCGATGTCCTCCGCGCGACGTCCGTCCGCGTCGGCTTCACCGGCCGGACCGCCGCACCCACCGCCGAACTGACGTCCTGGAACCCGGCGCTGCCGCTCGAGGGCGGCTGGCTGATGCTGCCGGACGGCCCCGGAACCATCACGTTCACCGCGAAGGCGACCGGCGCCGACCGCGTCGAATTCACCCTGACCCCCACCGGCACCGAAACCGAGCCACTCACCAAAGTCCTCGGCACCGGAACGAAAGCCGGCGATCTGTACACCTTCACCTGGACCTACCGCGACGAGCCGCTCCTGGCCCACCTCGGGATCCGGGCGACCGGCCCCGGCGGAACCACCGCGGTGACACCGATCAACGTCTACCACGGCTGACGGGCAGCGCCGGGAGGCTTGCGCACGGGAAAGAGCCTTCAGCCTCCAGCGGTCACCCCGAAAGTCCCTGTCACAACGGCGTCCTCGCGAGAGAAGGTTGCGGTCCGGAGTTCGACGACGGGACGGGGCACGACGGTGGCGACACACGGGGACGGCAGCTGGCGACACAGCACGTTGATCACCCATCACCTCGATCACCCACCGCAGGTCAAGGCCATCGACGACGAGCTGTACGCGATGCTCGGCGAAAACGGGCGCAGTGGCTACGAAGCAGCGATCGAGGCGGAATACGCCCTTCCCGGCGAAGAGGTCGAACACCGCACCTGCGGTGACGGCGTGCTCAGCCTGATCACGGACCCGCGCACGAGGCGCCTGACCCACCTCGTCTACGGCGGCTGCACTACCCACCAGATCCGCCGGGACCTCGTCGATCGCGGCCTCGGCTCACTGGGCATCACCTGGGTGTACCCGCCGGAGACCGTCCTCGCCGATGACGATTAGGCCAGGCACACCGCACCCTGCGGCTGTGCCTGGCCTTCACGGACGACCAGCGACGGCTGATCGCGAACAACGCCGCGCACCCACGGGGGATCACGGCACCGGCATCGCCGAAGCGGCCGCGGCCGCCGTCCGGTGGACCAGGTCTTCCGTCAGCCGTCGCAGGGCAGCCGACCGGTGGACCGCCGGCGGCTCGGGACCGGTCAGCCGCAAGACCGCTCCGGGCAACCGATCGAGATCGTCCGCCAGCCGCCGGCGGGCCGCGTGCACGTCGTCGGCGACGACTCGCCGTCCGGCGCGCATAACCGGCACGAGCAACGGTTCGCGTCCGGGCGGGCAGAGCTCCCCGCGCAGGGCGATCACGTCCGGCTCGTGGGGCGCACCGCGGAACACCTGCTTCGCCCCCGGCGAAGAAACCTTGCCCGCCGACAGCTTGAGGACCGGCCTGCCGTCGTAGGCGACCAGCTTGTACGCGCTGTCCAGGAACGGTGCGTCGGCGGAGACGCCGACTTTCGTGCCGATCCCGAACGCGTCGATGGGCGCGCCCGCCGTGACCAACGTTGCGAGCGCGAACTCGTCCAGCCCGCCGCTGGCCATGATCCGCGCCCGCGGCAGGCCGGACCGGTCCAGCAGTCCACGCGCGGCGACGGCCAGCCGGCCGAGGTCACCGGAGTCCAGCCGGATGCCGACCGCCGGTTCGGGCAACCGCAGATCCCGCGCGACGGCAATGGCGGTCCGGACGCCGCCGAGGGTGTCGTAGGTGTCGACGAGGAACACCGCGGACTCCGGGAAGTCCTCGGCAAAGGCACGGAAAGCGGCGTACTCGGACGGAAAAGCCTGGATGTAGGAGTGGGCCATCGTGCCCACGGCCCGCAGCCCGAACCGCCGCGCGGAAGCCACGTGACTGGTGCCGGTGAAGCCGGCAACGGCGGTTGCGCGCGCCGTCGCGAAAGCAGCGTCCGGCCCGTGCGTGCGCCGCGCGGCGAAGTCGACGAGGTCAGCGCCGGGCGCGGCGATCCGGCACCGCACAGCTTTCCCCGCGATCGCGCCCGCGTACGTCGTGAAGTTCAGCAGCGCCGTCTCGACCAGCTGGGCCTCCGGCAGCGGCGCCGTGACCTCCAGCAGCGGCTCGCCGGGGAAGACCACCCGCCCTTCCGGGACCGCGTGAACGTCACCGGTGAACCTGATCCGGCGCAACGCATCAAGATCAGCCGGCGGCAGCCCGGTCACGTCACCCAGGTAGGCCAAGTCCGCGTCGCCGAACCGGAAGCCTTCGAGGAAATCCAGGCACTCGTCGAGCCCGGCGGCGACGGGGAAGCCACGGCCAGGCGGGAGCCGGCGGACGAAGAGGCTGAACGTCGCCGGCCCGGTCATGCCGCGGCGCAGGTAGCTCGCGGCCATGCGGACCTCGTAGAGGTCGGTGTGCAGGCCGCCGGCCGGCCAGGTCACCGCAAGCCGCCCGGCTCGTCATCGAGCAAGTCCGCCGGCTCGGGTTCGAGGATGTCGCCCTGCCGGTGGCGCACGGTCAGGTCGTCGACCTCGCACGTCACCCCGTCCAGCTCGCTCCACTCGTCGACGACCGCGGCGGCGTCCTCTTCGGACTCGCACACCTGCCGCTGCAGCAGCCTGCCCTCCTGGTAGACGCGGACCTCGATTTCCGTCATACCGGCACCCTGACCCCGGTAGTGGCCCTCCCGCCAGGGAACAAGGTCCACCGACGGGGGTCCTTGGGCTCTACCTGCCCGGTCGCCGGGGTTTCCAGGATGGACGGGCGAAACCACGCCTGTCAGGGAGCCGGAGCATGCCTGCGCTACGGGATCTTCTCGACCGCTTCCGCCCGGCTGGCACGCCCGGCGCGGCGGCCCGGCCCGGGGTGCCCGCCGATCGGCGCACCGAGGCGGCGGCCGAGCTCGCGCCGGTGCTCGCCGCACTCGATGACGCCCAGGCCAGAGCGGCCGAAATCCGGCGCGAAGCCACGGAAGAGGCGTCGCGCCGCCGCCGGGAAGCCGCCGCGCGGGCCGAGACGATCGTGGCCCAGGCCCGGATGGACGCGGCGTCCACGCGGGCCGACTCCGCCCTGCGGGTACGCCGCGAAGGCGCGGCGGAGGCGACCGCCATGACCGAAACCGCGGCCGCCGGAACCGATCGGATCCGTGCCCGGATCGCCGCACGGATGCCGGATCACGTCGAGCGAGTGCTCACCGAAGCGCGGTCGATCCTGGACGATCTGGGCCACCAGGACCGGGCAGGTGCACCGTGACGGCCGAGTGGGTCGCCGGCACGGTCCGCGCCCGGGCCCTGCTGAACCGGCGGCTCGGGGCGGCGGCGCTGCGTGACCTCGCCGCGGCACCGTCACTGGCCGAGGCGTTGCCCGCGCTGGCGGACAGTCCTTACCACCGCTACGTCCGCACGGACCAGACGCTGTCCGAGGCCCAACGCGGCATCGGGAACGGCCTGCTGTGGCAGCTGCGGGTGCTGGCCGGCTGGCAGCCACGGCCGGGCGCCGAAGCCGTCCGGCTGCTGGCGGGCTGGTTCGAAGCCGACAACATCGCTCAGCACGCTCGCCGGCTCGCCGGCTTCGAAGCCCCTGCGCCCTACCGGCTCGGCGGGCTCGCCGGCGGATGGCCCCGGTTCGCCTCGACGACGTCGCCGGCCGAGCTGCGCGCCGGCCTCGCGCGATCGGCGTGGGGTGATCCGGGAGCCGATACCCCGTCGGCGATCGCAACCGGCGTCCAGCTCTCCTGGGCCCGGCGCGTGGCCGCCGGGGTGCCGGCCGCGGCGGAGTGGGCGAGCGGCGGGGCGGCTCTGCTGGTCGCCCGCACCCGCTTCCTGCTCGGCCGCAAGCTGACCGTCGAGACCGCCGCCCGGGCGGCGGAGGTGCTCGGCCGCGGCGCGACCGACGCCACCGACTTCACCGGATTCAGCCGGCAGCTGCCCGCC
Source organism: Amycolatopsis sp. NPDC021455 (assembly GCF_040640995.1). NCBI lineage: Bacteria > Bacillati > Actinomycetota > Actinomycetes > Pseudonocardiales > Pseudonocardiaceae > Amycolatopsis > Amycolatopsis sp. NPDC021455. The sequence continues at coordinate 26,253 of NZ_JBFACT010000022.1, forward strand.
GCGGCCCGTTGGAGTCTCGCGGACATCGCCGATCCCGGCGACCTCTGGCGGCACTCGTCCAGGCGACCGGCCGGGAGCCCGCGAACGTGACGGTGACCTGGACGAGCGTGATGGGCGTCCGCTACCCGGGCGAGGTGCGCTGCGAGCTGCCCGAGCCCGGTCCGGCGGAGATCCTCGGCAACTCCGCGCTGCCGCACGCGCGAACCGCCTACCGCGAAGCCGCGCACGCCGCCGTGCTCCACGCGGCGAACCTCGCGGCGCTGGACGTCGTCGAGCGGGAGGTCGCCACCACCCGGGTCCGCGCCCGGGCTCTGCGCCGGCACTGGATCCCCCGGCTGGAGCGTGAGCTCCGGCGTGTGGAGCTCGAGCTCGAAGAGCTGGAGCGGGCGGACGGGGTGCAGCGCCGGTGGGCCGCCGCGGTCGCCCGGCCCGGGAGCCCGTCGTGATCGCGCGGGTGCTGCTGGCCGTGGACGACACACCGGCCGGGTTCGCCGCCGCCCGGGTGGCGATCGGCCTGGCCTCGGACATCGGCGCGACGGTACGGGCGGTGCACGTGCTGGCCGACCACGAGCTCAGCGCTCTGCTCGGGACCGGAACCGTCTGCGAACGGCGTGCACTCGCGGGCAGCCACGTGCTCCACCACGTCGCGGAACTCGCCCTCGCGGCACGGGTGTCCTGCGAGCCGTTGATGGCCGAAGGCGACCCGGTGCCGGCGATCCTGGCGCAGGCCGGTGCCTGGCCCGCGGACCTGGTCGTGCTGGGCCGGTCGACGCGGCCCGGCCCCGGGCGGCCCTCGCTCAGCACCACCGTGCGGCACCTGCTCGAGCTCGCCGATCGCCCGGTGCTCGTCGTCCCGGCCGGACCCGGCCACAGCGAGTCCACTGTGGACTTACGAAGACCGGTGTGAGGACCAAAGTCATTGCTTCCGGCGTCCACCGGCCCTTCCGCCGGTGAGCTGCCCGAGGCAGGGTCGGAAGCCCACCCGGCCGGTACCGGAGGTGCTCATGCGATTCGCCGACCGATCCGACGCGGGGCGCCGCCTGGCCCGCCGGCTCGGCCCCTTCCGCTCCGAAGACGTCGTGGTCGCCGGACTGCCGCGAGGCGGCGTCCCGGTCGCCTTCGCGGTGGCCCAAGCCCTGCACGCGCCCCTCGACGTGATCGTCGTGCGCAAACTGGGACTCCCCCGGCAGCCCGAGTTCGCCCTCGGCGCGATCGGCGAGGACGACGTCCGCGTCCTCGACGAGGACCTGGTCGACCGCACCGGTGTGACCGCGGCCCAGCTCGCGGCGGTCGACGACCGGGAGCGCGTCGAGCTGAACCGCCGCGTCACGCGGTACCGGACCGGGCGGAACCGGATTTCCCTGCGCGGCCGGTCGGTGATCGTCGTCGACGACGGGATCGCGACCGGTGCCACCGCCCGGGCGGCCTGCCGGGTCGCCCGCGCACAGGGCGCGTCCCGGGTGGTCCTGGCCGTTCCGGTGTGCGCACCGTCGGCCATCACGTCCCTGGCCGCCGATGTCGACGAAGTGGTCTGCCTGCAAGCTCCCCGCGGTTTCCGCTCGGTCGGCCAGTGGTACCGGGACTTCCGGCCGACCTCCGACGACCAGGTCGCCGACCTGCTGCAGCGAGCCGCCGCAGAGGTCCCCGCACCCGCCGACGGGGACATCACCTTGCCCTTGAGCCGGGCCTCGCTCCCGGGGATCTTGACCGTCCCGGCGGACGCGACCGGGATCGTGGTGTTCGCGCACGGCAGCGGCAGCAGCCGGCGCAGCCCACGCAACCGCCACGTCGCCGCGGTCCTCAACCGGGCCGGCCTCGCCACCCTGCTGTTCGACCTGTTGACCGGTCCCGAAGCGGATGACCGGGCGCGGATCTTCGACATCCCGCTGCTCGCCGGCCGGCTCGTCGAGGTCACGCACTGGCTCGGCACCCGGCCCGACACGGCGGAACTGCCGGTCGGGTACTTCGGCGCGAGCACCGGCGCCGCGGCCGCCCTGCTTGCCGCCGCCGACCCGAGCGTCGACGTCCGCGCGATCGTCTCCCGCGGCGGACGGCCCGATCTCGCCGGCCCAGCTTTGCCCCGGGTGCAAAGCCCGACACTGCTGATCGTCGGCGGCGCGGACGCCGACGTCCTCGACCTCAGCCGGCGTGCCCGCACGGCCATGCGCGGGGAGACCCGACTGGCCGTCGTTCCCGGCGCCGGTCACCTGTTCGAAGAGCCCGGCGCGCTCGACGAGGTCACCGCCCTGACCCGGCGGTGGTTCGTCACGCACCTCGCCGCCGCCGCGCGCCGGACGGCAACCGGGCCGCGCACCCGCACGCCCCGAACCGGAGGCGTTCCCTGAGCGGTCATGATCACCCTCGACAACGAGGGCTTCGACCAGCTCGTCGTCGCACCGGCCTTTGTGGACCGCCCGACGGCGATCGCCGTCGGGCGGCACCTGCCGGGACGGCCACGGCGCAACACCTGCCGGAAATCGCCACCGAGCTCGGCAAGGGCGAGCCGCTGTGACCGCTCCCACGTGTCCAGTGGCCCGCCGACCGAGGACCTTCGGCTCTCCACCACAACCACGCGACCGCGTTTCCTGGCCGGGTGCCGCGTCGTGCCGACCGGCGCTCAGTGGTCAGCCGACGCGGGGATGGTCACTCGTGCGGCTTGGTTCGAGGCAAGGAGAGGCTCATGCAGTACACGCCACCGGGACGGCCGGACAGCATCGTCACCGTCGAGCCGCGATACGAGAACTTCATCGGGGGCAAGTGGCTCGCCCCGGCAGGCGGGCAGTACCGGGTGGACCGGTCACCGGCCACCGCGGAGCCGATCACCGAGGTCGCGCAGTCGACGGCGGAGGACGTCGAGTCCGCACTGGACGCCGCGCACGACGTGAAGGACGCGTGGGGCGGGCAGTCGGCGACCGAACGCGCCGCGGTGCTGACCGCGATCGCCGACGCGGTCGAGGACAACGCCGAGATGCTGGCGGTCGCGGAAAGCTGGGAAAACGGCAAACCGGTCCGGGAAACCCTCAACGCCGACGTTCCGCTGGTGGCCGACCACTTCCGGTACTTCGCCGCTGCCGCGCGGTCCGAGGAAGGCCGGTCCACCGAGATCGACGAGGACCTGGTCGCCTACCACTTCCGCGAACCGCTCGGCGTCGTCGGGCAGATCATCCCGTTCAACTTCCCGCTGCTGATGGCGGCGTGGAAGCTCGCACCCGCGCTGGCCGCCGGGAACTGCTCGGTGCTCAAGCCGGCCTCGCCGACCCCGTGGTCGATCCTCAAGCTGATGGAAGTGATCCAGGACGTCGTCCCGCCCGGCGTGATCAACGTGGTCAACGGTCAGGGTGGCGAGATCGGACGCGCCTTGGCCACCAGCCCGCGCATCGCGAAGATCGGGTTCACCGGCGAGACCGTCACCGGCCGGTTGATCATGCAGTACGCCGCCCAGAACCTGATTCCGTCCACGGTGGAACTGGGCGGGAAGTCGCCGAACATCTTCTTCTCCGACGTCATGGCCCACGACGACGAATTCCTGGACAAGGCCGTCGAAGGGCTGGTGCTGTACGCGTTCAACAAGGGCGAGGTGTGCACCTGCCCGTCGCGGGCCCTGATCCAGGCCGACATCTACGACGAGTTCATCGCCCATGCGCTGGAGCGGATCGCGGCGATCAAGCAGGGCAACCCGCTCGACACCGGCACCCAGGTCGGCGCCCAGGTTTCCGCCCAGCAGCTGGAGAAGATCACCTCCTACGTGAAGATCGGCCGCGACGAAGGCGCCGATGTCCTCATCGGCGGGCAGCGCGCCGCGATCGGCGGCGAGTTCGAGAAGGGCTACTACTTCCAGCCCACTGTCCTCAAGGGACACAACAAGATGCGGGTCTTCCAGGAGGAGATCTTCGGGCCGGTGCTCGCGGTCACCACGTTCACCGACGAAGCCGACGCGCTGGCGATCGCCAACGACACGCTCTACGGCCTCGGCGCCGGCGTGTGGACCCGCGACGGCAACCGGGCCTACCGGATGGGGCGCGGCATCAAGGCCGGTCGCGTGTGGACCAACTGCTACCACCAGTACCCGGCCGGTGCGGCGTTCGGCGGTTACAAGATCTCCGGGATCGGGCGGGAGAACCACCGGATGATGCTGGACCACTACAGCCAGACCAAGAACCTCCTGGTCAGCTACGACACCAAACCACTCGGCCTGTTCTGAGCGGGAGCATTCGATGACCACGCCCCCCACCGAGCGGGTCACCGCCACGCCGGCGGCGCGCGACGCGATCTCCGCGTTGCGCGCCGCCGGCGGCCCGGTGATGTTCGTCCAGTCCGGCGGCTGCTGCGGAGGCAGCGTCCCGATGTGCTTCCCGGCCGGGGAGTTCCTCGTCGGCGGTACCGACCTGCTGCTCGGCGAGGTCGACGGCGCCGCCTTCTACATCGATACCCGGCTGGACGAGGCTTGGGGTCACGGCAGGTACGTCCTGGACGTCGAGGACGGCGAACCCGAAGGCCTCTCCCTGCCCGCCGGCCCCCACCGCCATTTCGTGACCCACGTCCACCTCGAACAAGGCGTCTCGTAGGCCGCGGTCGTGACCGGCGGCCTGGACGTGTCCGCAGTGGATCACCCCGCCCGGCGATCTCTGCCGCAGGTCCCCTGAACCAGGGGCCTTGTTCCCTACGGTCCGGCAGTGCCGTGCGCGAGAGTGGCCAGGTAGGCGCGAGGAGGTCGCGATGAAACTGGTAAGGAGCTGGATCGGGCTCGTTCTGCTGGCACTCGGGGTGTTCGGGATCCTCGATGCCGCCGGGGTCACGGGCTTCGACGTCACTGCCGGACGGTGGTGGCCGGTCGCCGTCATCGGGCTCGGCCTGGCCGTGCTCTGGTCGCAGCGGCGGCTGACGTTCGTCCCGGCCGTCATCGCCGTCGTCGGCATCGCGCTGCTGGCCGGGCAGCTGCAGTGGACCGACAAGGACTTGTTCTGGCCCGCCATGCTGCTCGTCACCGGCGTAGCGGTACTCGCCGGGCTCTGGCGCCGGCCCGCGCCACCGCGCGGTGAATCGATGGTCGTGTTCGGCGGCGCCAAGGCGGTCGACCGGTCGGCGCACCTCAAGCACGCCGACGTCTCGGCCATCTTCGGCGGCTCCACCCTCGACCTGCGCCAGGCCCACATCGACGACGAAGCCACCATCGACGCCTTCGCTCTCTTCGGCGGGGTCGACGTGCTGGTACCGAAGGAATGGCGGGTCGAGCTCGGCGGCCTGCCCATCCTCGGCGGCTACGAAGACAAGACCACCGGCGACGGCTCGCTCGCACCGGACGCGCCACTGCTGAAGGTCAACGCCACCGCCGTCTTCGGCGGGGTCAAGGTCGCCAACGAACCGAGCTGACCCGCGCCGCGAGCACCGCCGACGATGTCCTCGCCGGCGGTGACGTTGGTCCCTTGCGCCGTGCGTGGCCTGATACCGAGGCTTGCCGGATGACAGTCGTAGGCAAGTTCACGGGTGTGGCCGGTCTGGCGTCCACGGCAGCTGTGGTCTACGCGGCCTGGGTGCGTCCTCGGCTGATGCGCTGGGGTGCGACCGATGCGGAGGTCGCCGGACCGTATCCCGGTGCCGGCGTGATCCCAGACGGCAAACGGGGAGCGACGATGGCGGTCACGATCGAAGCCCCGCCGGACGCGGTGTGGCCGTGGCTCGTCCAGCTGGGCGGGGACCGCGCTGGCTGGTACTCCTGGGACCGGCTCGACAATGCCGGCCGCCCGAGTGCCCGGGAAGTCCATCCCGAGTGGCAGGCCCTCGGCCTCGGCGACAGCGTGAAGTACTGGACACGCCGCCATGGCCCGGTGGACGCCTTGGACGTCGCGGCGCTCGAACCGAACCGGTTCCTGGGACTGCGCGGTTCGAGTGATCTGCGAGGCCGCCGGCTCGATCCGGCGCAGCCGCGGCCGGCGGCCTACACCGAAGGACTCTGGGGCTTCCTGCTGAACGAGTTGCCCGACAGGCGCACGCGCCTGGTCATCGGCGGTTACGAGGTCTTCCGCCCGCGGTGGTTCGGAGCCGTCGCCTTCTGGTTCGCCCCCTTGGTCGTCTGGATCATGCAGGCGAGGATGCTGGTGACGATCAAGCGGAACGTCGAACGAGCAGCTGTCGTGCCGAGTTCAGGAGGCGCGGACCTCAGGGAGCCGGCGGACTCGGATGGCGGTTGACGAGGACGACGATCCGGGCCTGGGGCCGTGTCAGGCGGGTTCGGGCGGTGGACGGTCACCCCGGACCCGGGCCAGCACCGACCCCGCCCATCGCCGGATGACGTCGCCGTCACGCAGATCCCGGCGGACGCGGTCACCGCGCCTCGGCGGATCGACACCGCCGAACACGGTGACCGCGAGCGGGCTGAGCCATGCTCGTTTGGCCAAGGCCCGGTCGAGCTGGCGACGGGAATGCCGCCAGGCGGCCTCGTCGTCGGTGCGCGGCCCCATCCCGAACACCGCGATCGGCACGGTTCCGAGCTCACGCCGATGCCGCTTGAGAAACCGGTGCGCATCACGGTGCCAGCGACCCGAATACAGTGCCCCACCGAGAATGACCAGATCCCAGTCCCGCAGCGGCTCCGGTACCTGCGCGGCCGGGCGCGACTGGGCCGTCACGTCGTCCCGGCTCAGTGCGGTGACGATCGTGTTCGCGACCTGCTGCGTGGAACCGTGTTTCGTGGCGAAGACCACCAGGACGTTGGTCACAGCATTCACCTCGCAGAGTTCGGCTTTGCCGGTCCGGCGACGCTCGGGGATCACCTTCGCGCGCGAGTCCCCCTCAGGGCTCGAGGCATTCGGGGATGGAGTCCACGGCCCCGTCCGGGCGTTCGGTGTGACCGGCCGGGTCGTAGATCTTGACCCAGCGCACCGACGGGAACTGCTTCAGCGTCCGCATGATCTCCTCGGCGATGCTGAAGGTCGAACCGTGGCTCGAGCAGCCGCCGGTGAGCCGGACCCGCGCGATCGAGTCGCTGATCGTCAGGCCGGTGAAGCCGGTGGCGTCCGAGCTGACGAACGCCAGCCGCCGGCCCAGCTCGGTTTCGGTGGGCCCGGCGAACAGCCGTTGCAGGGCGCCATACGCGGTCGCGGGCGGGATCACCGGCCGGGCCACCGCACGCGTGTAAGGCTCGGTGCCGGCTTCGAACCTGGCGACGTCGAGGAAGTACGCCTGGACGGCAACCGTCCGGAACGGGGTGTCGATGTCGATCACGACGCGGCTCGGGTCGCGCAGGACCGACAGCCGCACCGGCGACTGGCGGGCGACCCCGATGCCGAAGTTCAACACTCCTTCGAAATCACCGGCGCTGACGACCTGAATGACGTTCGGCAGCGCATACGTGCGCCGCGGGGCGCCGTAGGTGGTGTTTCCGCTGTCGTCGTGGCCGGCGGCGAAGGCCATGCGGACATTCAAGAAGGCGCCGCCGACCACCGGAACCGGGTTGCCGGACGGGTCACCGATCACTTCCGGCACGAAGCGGACCTCCCGCTCGGCCGGGAGCGGACCGTCGAATTCGAAGACCACGCGGTCGTAGTCGGTGTGGTGGGCAGCGCGGATGGCCACGAGGGTGGCCTGGTTCTGGGTCGCGGATCGCGAGCCGGGGGCACCGGCCGCGGGCTGGGCGAAGGCCAGCAGGCCACACGACAGGGCTGCCGGGACGGCGAACACGGGTAGCAAGCGCATCGGATCTCCCCAGAACGGACGAAGAGCCTCGGACAGGTCTTGCTGTCACACCATCGTGACCGGCGCCGCGTCGACGGGACAGGGCACAAAGTCCCTCGGGCATGGGGCAAACGACGATTCCGGCAGATCCCGTCGGCGAGCCGGCGAACGGCTTACCGGCGCCTGGAGCGGATCGGGCCGGGCTCCCAGCGGAACGTCAGGGCGATGACCACGATCGCCGCGATACTCCACCCGCCCACGGTCAGCATCGCCGAGGTCGACATCGGCCACGACTGCGTCGTGGGCAGGAACGCGGCTTCCATGGCCCGCGTGACCGGAGCCACGGGTAGCGCGGAAGCGAGATCGTGGAGCCACTGCGGGGCGTGGGCCGAGGAGAAGAACACGTCGGAGATGAACGCCAGCGGCAGCATCGTGCCGTAAGCGACCGGCAGGGCGGTCTCACTCTTGGGCACCGCCGCGACCACGGCCAGCCCGAGCAGGAAGAAGCAGACCACGCCGAGGCAGCCGACACCGGCCAGGTATCCGATCGTCCGCGCCGTGACGGTCACGTGGAAGGCGGTGACGGCCAGCGTCACGATCACGGTCACCGCCACCGCGGAGGTCACGAACGCGCTCCCCAGCCGCCCGACCAGGTAGCACCACACGGGCAGCGGCGTACCGCGCAGCCGTTTGAGCACACCTTCCTCGCGGGCCAGAACCACCCCGGTGATGGTGTTGACGTAGCACGTGTTGAGCAGGCTGAACGCGGCCACGGCAGGCGCCAGGAACTGCGCGTAGTGCAGACCTGCCGGCATCGCGGTCGCGGCATCCGGAGTGAGCAGGTCCAGGCAAACCAGCAACAGCAGGGGAATGACGAGGGCGATGAAGAACCCCAGCGGGCTGCGCACCAGGAGCAGCAGCTGGTACCTGATCTGACCGAGGGCCAGCAGAGCGGACGTCTTGGGCCGGGCGTGTTCGTCAACGCGCATCGCTGCCTCCGGGCTGAGTGGTCGCGTCGTCGGTGAGTTGCAGGTACACGTCCTCGAGGGACGGCCGGGTGACGGTAAGACCGCCCAGGTTCCGATCCCGTTCCACGGCCCAGGAGGTGAGGGTGAGCAGCGCCTCGGTGGGCCGGTCGGTGTGGAGCACCAGCCGGTCGCCGTACTGCTCGGGTGGTCGCCACGGCCCGTCCGGCAACGCCGTCGCGTCCCAGGGCCGGAAGCTGATCACGGTGTCGGCGACGTCACGCCGGCCGAGGGTGCTGGGCGTCGATTCGGCGATCAGCCGTCCGTTGCTCAGCACACCGACCCGGTCGGCAAGCCGTTGCACCTCGTCGAGGTAGTGCGAGGTCAGCAGAACCGTCGTACCGTCGCCGCGCAGCTCGTCGATCATGTCCCACGCGCTGCGCCGGGCCGCGGGGTCGAACCCGGTGGTCGGCTCGTCGAGGAAGACCAGTTCCGGATCGCCGACGAGGGCCAGTGCCAGATCCAGCCGGCGCAGCTGACCGCCCGACAGCGTCCGTGCCCGGGCCCTGCGCTTGTCGGCCAGCCCGACGCGGTCGATCGTGCCGGCGACGTCCTTCGGGTGGGCGTAGAGACTCCCGTAGAACCTGACCAGCTCGTCGACGGTCAGCTCGCCGTCCAGACCACCGGACTGCAGCACGATCCCGACCCGCTCGCGCCACCGGCGGCCACCGTGCGCCGGGTCGGCACCCAGCACCCGTACCGATCCCGCGGTGCGGCGGCGATGTCCCTCCAGGATCTCCACGGTGGTGGTCTTGCCGGCCCCGTTCGGGCCGAGCAACGCGTAGATCTCGCCACTTCGCACGTGGAAACTCAGGTCGTCGACAGCACGCTGGCGGCCGTAGTCCATGCGCAGGTGCTCGACCACGATCGCCGGGTCAGCCTGTCTTCGTGTGGTGTTCACCGTTTCGGCCCTCGTCTCTTCCCAGGTCATCTGTCGCGCGCGGCGGCTTCCGGTGTGGGGGCGGTGCCGCCGAGGTGGGCCGGCAGCCAGAAGGGGTGCTCACCGGGTTCCGGCGCCTCGGGGTAGTCGCGTTGGGCCGCGTCGAGCAGCGCCGACATCCTGGCGCGAAGGTCGGCGGTGAGCACCTCGGTATCGTTCCGCAGGGACGGCCGGAACGGTTCGCCGACGCGGACCAGGATCGGGGTGTGGCGCCGGGTGAGGTCACGCGGCCGGCCTTTGGTCCAGAGCCGTTGGCTGCCCCAGACGGTCATCGGGACGACCGGCACGCCGGCCTCGGCGGCCATCCGCACTGCACCGGTCTTGATCGGTTCGACGGTGAAGGACCGGCTGATGGTGGCCTCGGGAAACACCCCCACCACCTCGCCGGCCTGCAGCGCGGCGACCGCCTCGCGGTAGGAGGCCCGACCGGCCGAGCGGTCCACCGGGATGTGCCGCATGCCCCGCATCAGCGGACCCCCGATCCGGTGGGCGAAGACCTGCTGCTTGGCCATGAACCGGGTCCTGCGCCCGGCCGGCAGGGCCGCGAAACCGCAGAAGACGAAGTCCAGGTAACTGACGTGCGTGCAGGCGAGCACCGCTCCTCCGGTGGCCGGGATGTGTTCGGTTCCCCGCAGGTCCAGCCGCACGTCGAGGATCCGGAAGAGGGTCCGGCATGCCGCGATCACCAGGGGGTAGACGAGTTCCACCTCGTGCCTCATTTCACGCTGTTCCGCTTCCGCCACCACCGCCAGCCTGCCGGGCCGGAGCGAGTGCGGTCAGGGACCAAGGTCACGGCGGAGCGGTCCGGAAGACCTTCTCTGTGCCGGATCGTTCCGATGGCGCGCAGCGGCGAACCAAGTGATCGGCGAAGACGGAAGTCCCGTGTCCGGGAACCGTTCGGCCCTCCCGGAGCCGGGAGATCTTCGTCAGGGTGAAACCGGATGACCAGCGCTGGGGGCTGTCCGCGGTCAGCCCCGGGGCTGTCAGGGAGGAGACCGAACGTGAGTACCGACGATTCCGGCGCGCCTCGGATCATCCAGGGTGGCATGGGGGTGGCGATTTCGTCTTGGCCGCTGGCCAAAGCGGTGTCCCGGACCGGCCAGCTGGGGGTCGTCTCCGGCACCGCGCTCGAGATCGTGTGCGCGCGGCGGCTGCAACAAGGCGATCCCGGCGGCCACGTCCGCCGCGCGCTGGCGCACCTCCCCCTGCCAGGAGCCGCCGAACGGATACTGCGCACCTACTACGTCGAGACCGGCAAAACCCCGCGGGCCGGGTACCGCCCGGTGCCGCGGTTCACCCTGAACCCGGCGACCGCGCTGCGGGAACTCACCATCGCCGCGAACTTCGTCGAAGTGTTCCTGGCCAAGGAAAACCACGACGGACCGGTCGGGATCAACTACCTGCGCAAGATCGAACTACCGATCCCCTTCGCCTGCTACGGCGCCATGCTGGCCGGCGTCGATCACGTCCTGATGGGCGCCGGCAACCCCGCCGACCTCCCCCTCCTCCTGGACCGCCTCGCCCGCCACGAACCCGTTACCCTGCCGATCCGGGTCCAAGGCGCCACCTCCGCCGACGGCGACTTCGCCGTCCACTTCGACCCGCGTGACCTCGCCATCGACGACCGGCCGATGCTGCGCCGACCACGCTTCGACGCGATCGTCGCCTCCGTCGACCTCGCCACCGCACTCGCCGCCGACCCCGCCACCCGCCCGGACGGCTTCGTCGTCGAGGGCCACACCGCCGGCGGGCACAACGCGCCGCCCCGTGGACCACGCCGACTCGACCCGCAGGGGCAACCGCGCTACGACGACCGGGACATCGTGGAACCACGCGAGATGGCCGGCGTTGGCCTGCCATTCTGGATGGCAGGCTCCTACGGCACTCCGTCCGGCCTCGCCCGCGCGGTAGCCGACGGAGCGGCCGGTGTGCAGGTCGGCACCGCGTTCGCCCTGTGCCGCGAATCGGGCATGGCCGACGAGTACAAGGACCGCCTGCTCGACCAGGCAGCCCGCGGACAGTTCGACGTCCGCACCGACGCCCGCGTCTCCCCCACCGGCTTCCCGTTCAAAGTCGCCCAGCTGGCCGGTACCCTCTCCGACGAACAGGTCTACGCCGACCGGCAACGTGTCTGCGACCTCGGCGTGCTGCGCTCCGCCTACCGCAAACCCGACGGCACCATCGGCTACCGGTGCCCGTCCGAACCCACGGCGGTCTACCAACGACACGGCGGACGACCAGCCAACACCGTCGGCCGGCGCTGCCTCTGCAACGCACTACTGGCCACCGCCGGCTTCCCCCAGCAACGTCCCGACGGCCACACCGAACCCGCGATCGTCACCACCGGCCTCGACTACACCGCAGTCCGCGACCTCCTCGCGCACCTGCCCGCCGGCGAACACACCTACACCGCCCAGGACGTCGTCACCTACCTGCTCGGCGGCTGACAACAGGGATCTGTCTAACGCCAACTCGTGGGCGGCGGGGGGCTGGGGTGGCGCAGTGGGTGGCGTCGTCAACCTGAGCGGGTAGAGATCGCGTTCGAGGCCCGCGTGGCGGCGGCCCACCAGCGGCCAGGCCTCACCGATGTTTCCGTCAGCTCTCGTGCTCGGTCACTTGGTAGCGCAACAGCACTCGATCGCGGGAGCGTCGCTCGACCCCGAGCAGCCGCACCGGCGTCGGCGATGCGTCCGGTGGCAGGTCGGTGGCCGTGAACAGGGCCGGAGTGGTCGTTCCGCCGACAGCGATCGGGACGACCTCGACTTCGATCTCGTCCAGCAGCCCGGCCCGCAGCAACGCCCCGTTCAGGTGCCCGCCGCCGGTGGAAACCACGGTCTGGACTGCGAGCCGGTCACGAAGCTCCTTCAGGGCCGCCTCCAGGTCAACGCGTCGATCACCGACCAGCAGGTAAGGAATGCCCTCGCGCCGGAGGAACGACAGGTACGCCGGCGGCGTCGTCGCCGCGACGAGTACGAGCAGGTGCCATCCCTCCCAGTCCGGGCCCGGAAACTGCTTGTAGGCCCAGCGAACCCGGCCACGGCTGTCCGGCACGACCAGCCACCCGTTGCTCGCCAGTGCCGTGATGTGGTCCGGCAGGTAATGCCGCCGCAACGCCTCCTCCGACTCCGTCGGTGGCGGGAACTCCGCGACCGGCTGATCCTCAGTGACGAACGACCCGCTGCCCTCCAAAATGACCTGGGGGTCATGGCGACGCTTGACGTCGGCGTACCCGGACCCGCTGTAGACCGGCCAGCGCTCATCGGTCATCAGCAGCACGCCCGGCGACAACGTGACCCGCCCGTCCACCGAACTCGAATTGTGCGCGATGACACGCGGTCGTGCCGATCGGTCTCGAATTCTGTCGCCTGCGTCGGACATTCCGTCAGTCATGAGCTCATCCTGGCACGCGCCACCGACAGTTTCTGTGGGCGATGCCGCACCGGGTCCAGGTAGCTCTGGCGCCGTCGATGAGGTCGGGCCGGTATTGGATGCGCTGAACCGGGTCGTCACGTTGGCCGCCAGGCGGTCGACGCCGTGGGCGGCGAGGTTGCCCGTCTCCCGGATGTTTGCCCCGGGACGTGGGGGCCGTAAGTCACCTGGACCGAGGACTTTCGCCAGGACGTCCGGGTCACGGTCCCCTAAGAGGCCGACGGCGTCGCGGACATGCTGGGCCCATGACTGGCGAGACCGCGATCCGGGTCGAAGGGTTGACCAAGGCCTACGGCCGGACCGTGGCCCTGCGCGAGGTGAGCTTCGACCTGGAACCGGGCGAGGTGTTCGGCTACCTCGGCCCGAATGGGGCCGGGAAGACGACGACGCTGCGCCTGCTGATGGGCATGATCCGGCCGACCGCCGGAATCGCCGAGGTGCTCGGGAAGGATTCCTGGCGTGACCCCGTGGCGGTGCACCGGGTCGTCGGGTACGTGCCGGGCGACACGAGGCTGTACGACCGGCTGACCGGCCGTCAGCACGTGGACTACTTCGGGCACCTCCGTGGCGATCCGGGCGAGAAACGGGCGACTGCCCTGGCGGGACGGCTCGACCTGGACCTGGACCGGCCCACCCGGTCGCTGTCGAAGGGCAACCGGCAGAAGCTGGCAATCGTGCTGGCGCTGATGTCGGCACCCCGCGTGCTGATCCTCGACGAGCCGAGCGGCGGCCTCGATCCCCTGGTGCAGCACGAGTTCCACGCCCTGCTGCGCGAACACACCACCGCGGGCGGCAGCGTTCTGTTCTCCTCACACGTCCTCGCCGAGGTGCAGCGGATCGCCGACCGGATCGGCGTCCTGCGCGCGGGCCGGCTGGTCGCGGTGGACCGCGTCGACGAGCTGCGGGCGAAATCCCTGCACCACATCCGCGCCCGCTTCGCCGACGACGTCCCGGCCACCCCGTTCGACACCGTGCCCGGCGTGCGTGACGTCACCGTCGCCGACCGCGTCCTCACCTGCAGCGCACCCGAAACCGCCCTCGACGCGCTGGTGAAGCAGATCGCCCGGCACCGGCTGGTGGACTTCGAATGCGTCGAGGCCGATCTCGAAGAGACGTTCCTGACCTACTACGGCCCCGGGACCGGCGATGCTGCGTGACATCCTGCTCAAGACCCTGTACGACCAGCGCCGCGGGCTGCTCGCGTGGACGGTGAGCCTGCTGCTGCTCGTGGCCATGTACGTGGCACTCTGGCCCAGCATCCGCGACCAGCCGTCCATGGGCCAGTTCCTGGACAACATGCCCGAGGCGATGCGCGCACTGTTCGCCGCCTCCGGTGCGGACATGTCCACACCGACCGGGTACGTCCAGGTCGAACTGCTCTCGTTCATGGGGCCGATGCTGTTGCTGATCTACGCCATCACCACCGGCGCGGCGGGAATTGCCGGTGAAGAGGACCGGCACACCCTCGAGCTGCTCATGGCCAACCCGGTCAGCCGCACCCGGGTGGCGCTGGAGAAGCTCGGCGCGCTCGTCGCGGGCACGGTCCTTCTCGGCTCGGTCACCGGCCTCGCCCTGGTGCTCGAAGGCCGCCTGGCGGGCCTGACGCTGCCCGTCGGCAACGTCGCGGCCGCGATGCTGCACATGACGTTGCTGGCTCTGGTCTTCGGCGCGCTCGCCGCCGCGATCGGCGGCCTGACCGGGCACGGCACCGCCAGCCGCGCGATCCCGGCGGTCGTCGCCGTCATCGCCTACGTGCTCAACGGACTGGCCCCGGTCGTGTCCTGGCTGAAACCCCTCCAGAAGGTCTCCCCGTTCTACCAGTACATCGGCCACGACCCGCTCCGCACCGGCGTCTCCCTCACCGCGGTCGGCGTCGCCCTGCTCACCACCGCCGTCCTCGCCGTCGTCGCCGTGGCGGGGTTCCGAAGGCGCGACCTGGCCGTCTGACTCACAGCACGGTGGGCTCCTCGTTCCCGACCGCCCGGATGGCGCGCCGCACGGGCACGAACGACATCAGCACCAAGCCCGCGACGAAGAACACCACCAGCGAGATGATCGCGTACCGGTAGGAACCGGTCGCCTGCGCCATGCCTGCGAACAGCAGCGGCCCCAGCCACGACGTGGCCCGCTCGCCGACCTCGTAGACCGAGAAGTACTGCGCCTCCCGGCCCGGCGGGACCATTTGGCTGAACAACGACCGCGACAGCGCGTTCGTTCCGCCCAGCACCAGCCCGATCCCCGCTGCCAGCACCAGGTACTGCACCACCTGACCGGGCTGGACGAAGTACGCCGACGCGACCACGAGCACCCAGACGGCCAGGCTCAGCATGATCGTCTTCTTCGCACCCAGCCGCTTCGCGACCACCCCGTGCAGCATCCCACCGGCGAACGCGACGAACTGGACCACCAGGATCGTCGCGATCAGCACCGTGTCGGAGAACCGCAGCTGCTCACTGCCATACTGCGCGGAAACGTTGGCCACGGTGGAAATCCCGTCCGTGTACACCAGGTAGGTCCCGAGGAACGCCAGCGTGAGCGGGAACGCCTTCGCCGCCCGCAAGGTGCGGCCCAGCTCCCGGAACCCGGCGGTGACCACCCAGCCGCCGTCGCGGTGGCCCGGTGGCGCCGCGCGGCCGCGCAAGGCCCGCAACGGGATGATCGTGAACAACGCCCACCACAGCCCGGACGTCGCGAACGCGATCTGCGCCGAGTTGGCTGTGCTCAGCCCGACTGAGTCGTGGAAGACGTACACGGCCAGCTGCAGCGCCAGCGCCAGCCCGCCGCCCAGGTAGCCGAACGCCCAGCCGCGGGTGGACACGCCGTCCCGTTCGTCGGCCGTGGCGATCTCCGGCAGGAACGAATAGTAGATCACTACCGACGTCCCGTACCCGATGTTGCCGAGCACGAACAGCACCACCCCCAGCTGCCAGTCCGCCCCGGCGACGAACGCCATCGCCGTGGTCGCCGCGGCGCCGCCGAACGCGAAGGCGGCCAGCATCCGCCGTTTGGCGCGGGTGCGGTCGGCGATCGCGCCCATGATCGGCAGCACCAGGACCTGGATCACCGTCGCCACCGACAGCAGGTAGCCCCACAGGGAACCGGCCGGGAAGTGCAGCCCGAACACCCCGATCGCGCAGTCACGCAGCTTGTCCCGATTCCCCTCGGCGTCGGCCGGACAGGGGTCCGGGCCGTTGAGGGCGGTGTCGCGTCGCGCCGCCTCGGCGGCCACCGCGGTCAGGTAGAGCGCCCCGAACACCGTCGTGACCGACGTCGGGAACACGGAGTTGGCCCAGTCGTACCACACCCAGCCCCGCTGCTCGCGCCGGCGGACCGCGTCCCGACCGGTCCCGTCCACAGTGGCCATCGCTCCTCCACGAGCTCGTGCGGGCTGCCCGAAGCATGAGTGGCCGGACGCGGACGGTATAGAGGACTTGTGGCTTGAAGATGGCGACTTTCGGCACCGGAGCGGTGCCGTACTCCTCTGTCCCGCAACACCCTTCTCACCGCAAGGTGAGTGCGGTACAGGGAGGGGTTCAGATGCGCGGGTCCGGCCGGACTCGACCGTGGGCAGCAGGATTGTTGCTGGTCGCCGGTGGCGCGTACTCGTTGTGGCTCTTGGAGTTCTTCCTGCCGACCGGCCTGGATCCGGTCCGCAGTTTCGTCAGTGAGCACTATCCGGTGTTCCAGCCGTACCAGCAGCTGTTCCGCGCCGGCGACCTGATCGCCGGAGCCGCCTACGTGGCGGCTGCCTGCCTGCTGCGGCGGCTGCTGCTGCCGCCGGCTCGCTGTGCGGTCGCGCTGCGCCGGAGCCTCGTCGTGTTCGGAGCCGGCACGGTGATCGATGCGGTGTTCGTCCCGGACTGCGTGTCCACTGTGGATCCGGTGTGTGAACGTCTCGAGTTCACCGGGCAAGTGTCGTGGCAGCACCTGCTGCACCTCGGCTCCAGCGTCGTGACGCAGCTCGCGGTCGTCGTCATCGCGTTCGGGGTGGCCCGGCTCGCCGGCCGGTACGGCAGCCACGCCGACCGGAGGCTGGTCCGCGTGCTGTTCACGATCTGGGCCGTCGCCGGCTTGGCGTGCGTCGCAGCCTACCCGCTCGGGTGGCCAGGACTTCCGCAGCGGATCCAGCTACTCGTCGTGTCCGCCGCCACGGCCGCCGGAGCGATCCGCTGCTTTCACCGTCACCACACTCCGCCGCCCCGCAGCGGAAGCCGCCCGCCGGCGCTCGTCGGCACAGTTCGGCGGGCAACGCCCGGTACAGGGCCAGCGAGTCAATTGCCGGCCGCAGCGTCGTCCGGCTCATCGGGAGCGTGCAACGCAGGCACCGCGCCCGCCAAGGCGGCGTACTCATCGGTCGAACGGGGTTCCGGCCGGTGTCGCGGCGGCGTCGTCGTCGAGGAAGGCGAGGATGTCACGGGCAATTCGTCCTTTGTGGATGCTCAGGTGGCCGCGGCCGGGGTAGAGGATCAGCTGCGCGTCGGGGATGCCGGCAGCGGTCTCCTCGAACAGTTGCTTTCCGTAGCAGGCGTCTTGGTCGCCGCCGACGACCAAGGTGGGTGCCGTGATGTCGGGGAGCCTCGTCTTCAGGTCGAAGTCGTCTTCGGCGTCGATGGTGGCGACCAGGCCCGGATCGGCGGGCCGGGCGATGACGGGTCCGAACAGCCAGCCCAAGGCCCGCATGATCCGCCGGGCAGAGGGCGTCGCACCGATGATCGCGGTCATCGCGGCGCCGGCGTGCCGTGGCCGGTGTCGCCGCAGTGCTTTCGCGGCCTTGCGTTGGGTGTCGCGTCCGAACGAGCCGAGACGGTGGGCGGCCGAGACGACGACCAGGCGGCGCACGACGTCGGGGTGGTCGGCGGCCAGTTGGAGCGCGATGCTGCCGCCGGTGGACACGCCGACGATGTCCACCGGACGGTCGAACCACCAGCGCAGGGCTCTGGCGTGCTCGCGGGCCAGCTCGGCGATCGTGGCCGGTGAGGTGCCGTCGCTGCGGCGGGCGACCCACCAGACCTCGCGGTCCTCGGCCAGTGGCTTGCACTGCTGGGTTTCGAACCAGCGGCCCAGGCCTCGCGGCGCGTGCTCGTGGGACTCGAGGCCGGGCAGGAACACCAGGGGTTCGCCCGTCCCGGTCCGCAGCGTCATCATCCGGGAGACCGAAGGCGGGGCCGAGCCCGCGCGGTCGCCGGTGCCCAGTCGGTCGTGGAGGAACTTGGCCTGGTCGGTGCACAGCCGGTCGAACCACGGTGGCAGGTAGACGTCGAAGTGCCCGGCCGGATAGTGCCGCATCTCGGCCAGCGATGCGTTCGCCGCGATCCGGGCGGCGAATCGGCTCGACGCTTCGAGGTCGTGGTCGGCCAGGCACATCAGCAGCGGCATGGCCAGCCGCTCCGCGGTGCCCCGGCGGTAGCGGGGAAGGGCGAAGACGAACCGCGGCGCGATGGCGTTGCGCCAGCCGGTGGCCTCGCCGCCGAGCGCCATGAACACTTCTCGGGCGCGCGGTTCGACGAACGCCGCGACCCGGCCGGGTTCGTCGACGACCGGGACCAGGGACGGAGGTTCGCCGCGCCACCAGCGGGCGAGGTCCCGACCGGCCGCCGCGGTGAACCGCAGGGTCTGCGCCAGGACGTCGCGGTCGAGCCGCTGGGCGAGGGTGCGGCCGCGCCGCCACCCGTCGATGACCGGGACCTGCGCCACCACCGCGGCGATGGCCGGGTCGTCGGCGGCGACCGCGAGCACATGGCCGCCGCTGAGAGAGGTGCCCCAGAGCGCGATCCGCTCCGGATCGATCCCGGGCAGGGTGCGGGCGTAGGCCACGGCGGCGCGGTAGTCCTCGCGCTGCTCACGGACGTCGATCACCTGCCGCGGGCTGCCATCGCTGTCCCCGAAGTGCCGGTAGTCGAAAACGAGGACGGCCAGACCGCTGGCAGCGAACCGCTTCGCGTATTCCGGCAGCCCGAGCCGTTTGGTGCCGCTCCCGCCATGCGCCATGACCACGCACGGCATCGGACGCGCGGCGGTTCCGGGCCAGTACAGGTCCGCGGCACACCGTGCCCCGGCGACCGGGAACGACACCTCGTGCCGCGTCATGATCGTGCTCCGGTGGGTTCGGTGTCCGAGGCCAGCGCGAAGTAGTTCTCCTCTTCCTGGACGAAGTGCAGGCTGAGCACGGAGTAGAGCCCGTAGAGGCCCGACAGCAGGTCGTCGACCTGTGCGGGGTCGATCCGGCCGCCGGCTTCGGCGAGCCGGAGGTGGTGGGTCAGGCGGCGGGTGAGCCGTTCGATCTCGGCGTGCGCCCGGCTCATCGTGGCGGTGGCTTCGTCGCTGCCCAGCGGCGTGGCCAGCGCCGGGTAGAGCTGGGTCTCCTCGGCCCGCTCGTGCGGCAGCAGCCGCTCGACCAGGAAGGAGTGGACGCGCTCGAGTTCGGCCAGCGCGTCCGGGGTCGCACCGGACTCGGCCAGCAGATTGGCCGCGTCGCGCACCATCGGCAGGCTGCCGCGCAGCTCGTCGTGTTCGGCGGCGAACCGGTGCAGCAGCTGTTCCGTGGCCGGTGCCAGCGCGATGCCACCGGCGGGCCGCCCCCTCAGTGCGCGCAGCGCGTTGAGGATGACCGCGACGTCGATGCCCTCCTGCAGCAGCGCCCCGGCGGCCGGCGGCAACCAGCCCACAGCCGCGACGGCCATGGCGGCCAGCGAGAGCACCATGCCGGTCACGGCACTCTGCACCGCGATCCGGCGCGAGCGACGGGCGATGTCCATCGCGTCGGCGAGCCGGTCCAGCCGGTCGGTGGTCAGCACGACGTCAGCGGCCTCCGACGACGCGGTGGAGCCCCGGGCGCCCATGGCCACCCCGACATCGGCGGCGGCGAGCGCTGGAGCGTCGTTGACGCCGTCCCCGACCATCACCGTGACGTCCCGTTCGCGTTCACCGCGGACGGCGGCGACCTTGTCCGCGGGCGTCTGGTCCGCGCGCACCGCGTCCAGGCCCAGCACAGTGCCGATCTCCTCGGCCGGCTCGCGGCGGTCGCCGGTGAGCATGACCAGCCGCCGCAGCTCGGCCGCCCGCAGCCGCCGCAGGGTACGCGGGGCGTCGCGGCGCAGCGGGTCCCGCAGCAGCACGGCCCCGGTGAGCTCGCCGTCGACGGTCAGCCACGCGAGCGCGGCCCCGTCCAGCCCGGCCCGGCCGCGTACCGCGGTCGCCCACGCCTGGTCCGCCGGCTGAGCCGGTTTGCCGACCTCGACGCGGCGGCCGTCGACCGTGGCGGTGACACCCCGGCCCGGTTCCTCCACGACGTCACGAGGCAGCGACAGGGACAGGCCACGAGCGCGGGCTTCGGCGGTGATCGCCTCGGCCAGCACGTGCGGCGACAGCTGCTCGGCCGACGCGGCCAGCCGCAGCACCTCGGCGGCTTCCCACCCCGGTGCCGCGGCGATCTCCACGACCACCGGTCGTCCGGCGGTCAGCGTCCCGGTCTTGTCCAGCACCAGCGTCCGCGCCCGGCCGAGGGTCTCCAGCGCACCGCCGCCGCGGATGATGACGCCGAGCCGGGACGAGCGCGAGAGCCCCGAGACGATCGCGACCGGCGCCGCCAGCAGCAACGGGCACGGCGTGGCGACCACCAGCACGGCCACCGCACGCACCAGGGAGCCGCTGAACACCCAGGCCAGCCCCGCCAGGACCAGCGACAGGGGCAGGAACCAGGCGGCGTAGCGGTCGGCCAGCCGCACCACCGGCGCGCTCTCGGCGCCGGCCTCGCGCGCGAGCCGGACGATGCCCGCGTAAGTGCTGTCCTCGGCGGTCGCGGTGGCCCACAGCTCGAACGCCGACCCGGCGTTCACCACACCGCTGCGCACCGGGTCGCCCTCGGCGCGTTCCACCTGCATCGGCTCGCCGGTGAGCACCGACTCGTCCAGCACCGCAGCGCCCTCGAGCAGCCCGTCGGCGGGAACCACCTCGCCGGGGCCGACCACCAGCACGTCACCGACCGTGACTTCGGACAATGGCACCACCGACACCGTGTCACCGCGCCGCCGGCGTGCCGACCGGGGCGCGTGCTCGAGCAGGGCCCGCAAATCGTGCGACGCGCGACGCTCGGCCGCGGCGTCCAGGGCGCGTCCGGTCGCCAGCATGACC
Source organism: Amycolatopsis sp. NPDC021455 (assembly GCF_040640995.1). Lineage (NCBI taxonomy): Bacteria > Bacillati > Actinomycetota > Actinomycetes > Pseudonocardiales > Pseudonocardiaceae > Amycolatopsis > Amycolatopsis sp. NPDC021455. The sequence continues at coordinate 47,448 of NZ_JBFACT010000022.1, forward strand.
GCGATCAACGCCCCGGCCAGGTACTCGTGCACCACCAGCGTCCCGCCCAGCGCCAGGACGGCGATCAGGTCCACCCCGGCCCGCTTCTGCCGCAGCGCCGCGACCACCCACCACGCCGCGGGCACCGCGGCCACGATTGTTCCGGCTGCCCAACACACGTCGGCGAACCGGCCGGCGTCCAGCAGCCAGCCCACGCCACCGGCGAGCAACGCACCGACGGTGACCACCACCAGCGCCGGTTCCGCCCACCTTCGCAACCAGTGCATCGTCGCGTCGTTCTCGGTCACCGATGTCCTCCCGTGGTCAGGCCACTGGTTTCCCATCCGACCCCGGCGCCACCGCGCGAGATAGGGCATCTGAGCACTCCGGCCGGGGCCTTTCGTCTCTCCCGACCGGGGCGGCACCGCAGCCAGCATGGTGCGGACGACCACCTGAGCAGGCCGAGGAGTGACGCGATGACGGAACCGACCGGAACCCGGCCGATCGTGGTGGGCGTGGACGGCTCCGCGTCGGCCACCGAGGCCGTGCGGTGGGCCGCGCGAGAAGCCGTCCTGCGTCACCGGCCGCTGGTGATCGTGCACGTGTGCGCGCTGGTTCCGATCGCCGCGCCCTACGCGGCCGCGTTCGGCGGCTACAAGTCGGTGGTGGCCGAAGAAGGGTTGCGCTGGCTCGCCGCGGCCAAAGAAACGGCGACCGAAGCGGCACCAGCGGTACAGGTGAGCACCGAACTCACCAACGGCTGGGCCGCCGAGCACCTGATCGGCCGATCCGCCTCCGTCGACCTCCTCGTGCTCGGCTCACGGGGCCTGGGCGGGTTCACCGGCCTGCTGGCCGGCTCGGTCGCGGTACAGGTGGCCGCCCACGGCCACTGCCCCCTCGTCGTCGTCCGCAGCACTGATCCCCGGACCCCACCGCGGCAGGACGGCCCGATCGTGGTCGGTATCGACGGCTCCCCGGCCGGTGAGGCGGCCATCCCGTTCGCCTTCCAGGCCGCCGACGCCCGCGGAGTCCCGCTCGTGGCCGTGCACACCTGGACCGACCAGGCCATCCCCATCGGCTGGCAGTCCACCCTCGCGACGGACTGGAAGGTGATCCGCAAAGAACACTTGAAGCTGCTGGATGAGCGGCTTTCCCCATTCCGGACGCGTTATCCCGAAGTGACGGTGCAGCCGGACGTCACCATGGACAGGCCGGCACCCACCTTGCTCGAGCACGCGCGCACCGCGCAACTCGCGGTGGTCGGAACCCGCGGCCGCGGTGGCTTCCGGGGCCTGCTGCTGGGCTCCACCAGCCAAGCCCTCATCCAGCACGCGGCCTGTCCCGTGGCCATCGTTCCTCCAGCCCGGCCATGACGCCGGACGAAACCGGCGAGGTGAGGAAGGTGCGGGACGGCAGCGCCGCTCGATGTACGCGCACGGCGCATCGGCGTCACCGCTGTTGCCGGGTGTCACCTCAGTGGCGGTGATGCTCGGTTTTGACGGCTAAGGGACGGCGCCAGCATTCCCCTCTCGTCCCGTGCCCGCGGACTACGCTGGATCGCCGGCCGGCCCGCTCCCGCCGACTGGCCTGATCCGGATCAACTACCTCGCCCGTCAGCAGCGTCGCGCCTGACACGGTGGAGAACGAATCCGATGCCGACATCCTCGACACACCACTCGGCCAGTGGGTGGAGATCTGCTGGGTGGCCACCCACGGCAGGTGCTTGCCAAGGCGGGCCCAAAGGTGGTCGTAGCGGCGGGTGGTGATCGGCCGGCCATCGGCATACCGCAGCAGCTGGCGGTCCCGTGGAGCGCCGCGCTCGGCGGCGTGCCGGACCAGGTGCGCCATCAGCGTCGGCGACACGGGTTGCCAGCGGACCGTCTCCCCCTTCTCGCGCAGGAAGATCAGGCACTGGTCGGTGTCGAGGTCTTGCGGCCGGAGCGCGAGTGCGCCGCCGCGGCGGCAGGCGGTCTCGGTGTGCAACCGCAGCAGCAGGCTGTCCAGCGCCGGGTCGTTGCCGGTCGTTGCCGCGGTCTCGTTGATCTCGGCCAGCCGGGTATCGGCCACCGCCCGCCGGGTCGAGGGCAGACGGCGGGGCTTGGCGACCTTGGCCGCCGGGTTGTCGGCCGCGTCGATCAGCTTGTCGTTTTCGGCGTGCCGGTACAGGCAGCGCAGCGCGGCGATCAGGTGCTCGCCGGCACTGCGGCCGCCGCGGGCGTTGCGCCGGGCCACGACGTTGAGCTTCACGTACTCGACCAGCTGCTTGATCTCCGAAGGGGTCGGCTCGTCTAGACGGCGGTGGCCCCAGTGCTCGGCGATCCGGTTCCAGTAGGAGCCGTACACCCGCCGGGTGCCATCGGTGACCGCAGCCGAGACGGTCGGGATGTACTCCGCGAACGTCGGCACCAGCGGACGGCTGACTGGCGCAGCAAGGAGGTCTTCGGGCGAGACCCCCATCCGGGCCAACAGCAGTCGCGCGGCCTCCAACTCGGCGGCGCTCGCGGCCGAGGCCTGCGCAGTCATCCGAGATCACCGCCGAGCAGCTCCGCGTGGCATGCGGCGAGCAGGTCGTCGAGCACAGCCGGCGGGTGCACGATCAGCACGTCACGCGCAGGATCGGCGGCCAGCAGAACACGGTCCCCAGCAACCAGGCCACAGCAGTGCCGGACGGCAGCGGGCAGCCGAAGGTGCCCCTGCTTCGTCACGCTGAAGACGCCGCGCGCGTCAGGCCGGATGACCAGCAGGCCGCGGGACTCACGGATATCCAGGCGAGCACCGGGTCGCCAGCCGAGGACGGCGATGATCGCGTGATCGGCAACGCGGCCCCGGCAGTCCACAGCTGCCAGCCCGTACACGGCGCTGCTTGTGCGTGGCGTCGGAACTACAGGCAGCGGCAACATTCGGCGACCGGCAGCCGGGACAGAAGATGCGGCCGCGGGACGTCCGCCCTCAGGGAGAGCTGGGAGGACCAACGGCTTGATCACGGCGCTGGTCATGAAGACCACCCCCACCGAAGGCGGGGCGACCGGGAAGGCGCTTGATCAGCGTGTTGAAGTGCGTTCGAGCACTGATACGTCAGATGTGGCAGGCTTGCCACGAATATGTGTCCGAGGACGATCTTGCTCACTATCTACACGCCTGCAACTCCCAGCTTGAACTGCAGGTTCCCACGAGTTGGGCTCGAAGCCACCCCGCGCCTCATAGGGTAATTGAGTGTTCGAGCGCACATTTGTAACCATACATTTATTCTACTTAGATTTCTTTCTACGCCGCCCTCGACGACGTCGGTTTCGCGCTGCCCGCTTCACGTCCAACCCTCCTGACTTCGGCTCGATTTTTGCTACTCGACTGTCATCAGTTTTACTATTCTCTAATTTCTGCACATCAGATGGAGGTTCAATTCCCACACCGTAAATTGCACCCAATCCGGCCGCAAAGGCATTAATAGACATCCACTCGGCGACAGATTCCACACCATAAAGAAGCCCGCCCGAGGTTTTTCCAACGATCGTTAGCTGCTGACCAGCTGAACCTTCCCAGAGCAGCTTACCTTTGGAAATCTCTTTTGACGGGATCGGATCTAGCGAAGTGCGATCGAACGATGAACCATCCAAGTGGTCCAGATCACAGGTGATCATCGCGAGGTCCCAGTTATCGTTCGCAGAAGGGGTTCTCGCGCCACCAAAACCAGGGAAGTAACCAGCTGTAACGACCGTCGGATTATACGAAACCTTGAATTTACGAGTCCCGATTGAAGAAATTCCTTCATCAAAGGCAGCCGTATTGAAGTTTATCCCGTAGTAGGCCGTCGTCGTATTATTCGCACCTCCAAAGCCTCCGACATCAAGCTTCAGCAGCTTACCGTTAGAACCTGACGCGACTTCTTTTACACTTGTCAGGTTTTCTCCGGTCGAGACTACGTCACCACGCTCGTCGATGACTACGCGCTTCTCCGGAACAATCTCCGTAGAGTCTGCCGGAATAAACAAATACAGTGGAGGCATCCGGACACTCACATCCGGAACCTTGATTGCCCAACTAAATACAACATGCCAGCCAGATGGCCCCGAAGGGCATATATTAAAGAAGCCACGATTGTAACTCTGATAGGCCTGAAATTGGCCCTGATGCTCCACTGCAACAGCCACAGACCTATCAGCATCAGGGAAGGGCGATACTTCACTAGAGTCAGAGATAAAGAAATTGGTTACGACGGCCCCGAGGCTCAAAATCCATGAAGTAAACGCAGTTGCCGCAACCCAGTGAAAGAGTCTCCGGCTACGCCTAATACTAGCCAGGCGGATCTTAGCACGTCGCAATGCCCACAAAAGTACATCCGCCCTTCGTCATTCAAGCTGCTTTCCAGTATGAGCCTCCAAATGAAGGCTGGTGCAAACCGCGCTCCTCTCGGCAAGTCGCATGACGAAATTGAGCGAGCGCAGAGCCCTCTGCTTATAAACTGGACTACCCGTCGAACCTCGGTGAGCAATGCGCCCTCTTAAGGTTACAAACTCGTCCAATAGGTCCGTAGTCCTCGCTGGCGGATTCTTGTGCCAGGACCAACTCTGCGTAATATCCCCGATGCCCACATTTATCTTAAAGAATTCTCTAACTTGATACGACTTCGGCGTATTGAGAGAACGGTCCATGTCGCCGCTTATCAGCTTCGCACGATCACGCAACGCCGTCCGCCAGCCATCTCCGGCGAGAGCCCAAGTTGTAAGGTCATTCTTAGAGTCGTTCAAGTTCCTTATGAGTGTCCTCTGGACGGCATGCGGAACACCCTTGGCGTCGGGTGCATAGTCAGCCAGGTGCAGCAACGCCTCAGCGGCAAGATCTTCGCAGAACGCCTCCCAGTAAGCACACACTAATACAATGGCAGACCGAGTCACTACCTGAATTTCAGGCCTACGCCGTCCTCGCTTGGTTCCAGTTTCTTGAACATGGAACTTGATCAAATTTACGACGTCAGGAACGGCCTCGAATAAGAAGCTACTGTATGCGCGCCCAGTTCCCGTCACGCCTCCAGCCTCCTGCACCTTTGATGCCTGCCTCGGAAGTAGAGTTCTACGTAGCGAGCGTCCTCAAGCCCTTCCGCCCACCTTTGGCTTGCCCCGTTGCCACAACCCACGAAGTTAGAATTCCGACACGCCAATTCCAAGTCTGCTCCGACCAAGTTGCCGAACCAAATCGGCCCAGCAGTTGACGTTGGTCTTCCTTGCTTAATGCGCCGCTTGATGCAGCATCAATGAGAGCGCGAACGTTCTGCTTAGAAAGGCAAAGTACCGCAATGTCTTGCTCCGATATTTTCTCCTTACCTGCTACCAGAGCCCTGCCTTGAGCCGTGAGCCACACAAAGTCGCCGTCGTCCTCAACAAGATTGAGAGCTCGAGCATCTCTGATAACTGCTGCAGTCGTCGAACCAAATTCTGAGCGAATCGACCCGACCTCTACAGCATTAGACCTCACTAACTGAACTAGCTTCACAACACGAGATGGGCGAGTCGATGGAATAAACGTCCCAGGCACGAAGTTCCCAAGGTTAAATTCACGCCGGAATAGCATTGCATCCGACGCCGATTCACGTTGTCGAATCTGATCCCCTTCGACGTCTACCATTCCAGCGTATCTCAACCAGTTCACCAGAATGCTCGAATACTGATTCCACGTCTTACCGCTGACTCTAATATGAGGCAACTCGACTCGCAGAAGGTCAGTGACCGAGTCCAGATAAGTCTTTTCCTCACTTGCAACGAGATCCAGGACCTTTGCTGCAAGGGCGTTAGCTCGGAGCGCCTTGCGAAGGAAGTCGCCGATCTGTTCAGACTCGATCGCCGCGGCCGCCTCTGACGAAAGGGCAACTCTCCCCGATTCGGGATCAATAAAGCCAAGAAGCCGCAGTTCACGCAGCTTGTTATATACTGCAGTCGGGTTACCACCAATGCGCTTTGCAAAGGAGGCCGCATCCATTGGTCCTTCGTCCGTGATCTTCGGCAGTAAACTGAGCGCAGCGCCCGGCGTAACCCTGAAGACGTACCTTGCCTGGAAAGGAATACGATTAGTAAGCAGGTATGACTTGAAGACGTCATTGTAAGTATCGTACACATTTCCGGACAGGCGGAGCAGTTTTCGGCCCAAAAATCCGTTCAGCTTGTCAGTCAATCGCTGAAAGCTAACTTCACCCTCTAGGCGCCGGCTGAGTTCCGCAACAGTGTTCGGCAGGTTTGCTGCCAGCGTGCGCAAGAGTCCCTTGTCGGCTTCATCCAATCCGGCCAAGTCCTCATCGAAAAGGTCTTCTGCTCGCAGACCCCCGCGAGCGAGCTGACTGACGTCTGTTCCAGCCTTGGACATACCGATAACATGCGCACACACACGCTTGAGCAACCAGGGGAAGCCAGCCGAAAACGTGAGAATAGCCTCCGTAAGCTGGGCCGATATCCTCGATCCTAATTCGTTTGAAAGCTGGTCAAGCAGAGCGTTTTCCTCGGATATCGTGAAGTCATCGAGCTCTATGGAATGACTCAGCTCGTTCAGGCGCATTAAGTCAACAGCGGCACTTTCGTCGTATGTGGCGGCGAGGTCGTTCTTTCGCGCCATCACCCATACAATTGGCAAAGCGCGTTCGGTCGTCGAAATTACCAAGTCAAGGATTCCACGGAAGACGCTCGGACGAGACAACAAAGCCTCAAACTGATCAATCTGTACTGCCACAACAGACTGTTGCTGGCCGACGAGTTTGCCAATCTCTCTGAGCGTATTCGATATATCTTCCTGCCGAGCGGGCGGGTCAATCTGACACCCAAGATCCCTGTTGATACTATCGGCAAGCCCTGAAATTGTAAGGCGCAGGTCAGAAGGCGTCAGCAAGTTCCGACCATCGACCGTTACGGAAGCAGCCGCACCATCCGATGAAGCCACTTTTAGAAGCAGTGAGCTTTTGCCAACCCCCGAACGACTAACGACCTGAACAGTTCGCACATTGGTTTCTTGCAACCTAACCTTGTTGAGATAGTCGACTATATGCTCAAGCGGTTCAGCCCGACCAATGAAGCATTCCGGCGGGCTCGGAAACTTGTAGTCAAACCACCCAGCACCCGCAAGTACTCCAGGCAAGGTGATACGCTCTGTTGATACCTCCGACTTCTCACCAAATTGTAGGTAGTCGAGATTTTGAAGGTCTATCACCTGAGCCCTGATTCTTAAAATCTCAAGTTCGCTCAAGTCGATGCGCTTACCCGATAGGTCAAAGGTCAAGAAGTGGGTTGCCGCTGAAGCTGCAGTAGGACCACAACTTACAACCAATATGTCACCATTTTGTCCGACAACAAGCCACGTGTCGAGCGGCTCGAGGCCGACCTCCGTACGCGTCAATTTACGGACAGAGGATTCGGACGTACATACCGAATTTTCACACAAAAACTCGACAATCTCCTGCCCAACCAGTGTTCGGATCGTCATATTGGCGGCGTTGAGTACCTCAGAAGTAAGGGATCGCAGGAAGTCTCCACCGTCTGGCGTAAATTCGGATGTCGAAATAAATAACCCGTCGACACCATTATTCAGCATCGCAATCGGGAACAGTTTGCCCACGAACGCGGTTAATTCCTTCCCGGCAATCGCGGACTCGTGCGCCTTTGCCTCGCCATTGAGTTGGCGCCGGGTCATACGCGAAATAGCCTCGATATCGTATTCGAGGCTGGCACGCTTGACGCGCAGATTAATGTCCTGATATCCGCACATTTCAACCAAGCGGCGCGTAAACTGTTCGAAGAGCACGCCCTTCCGGTAAGAAGACAGGCTATCGCTTCCGGAGTCGAAGAATGCGATTTGCACTGATGGTTCCTCTCGCCATAGCCTGCATGGCCGCCGCTCGGTCCAGCCACTTCCAAGTCACCTGCTCGTACTTACATGCGGTCGTTCACGCTCGCGTGGGCGTTACGGAACGAAGGTATCGATTGCGGCGCTACCCAGGAGTAGGTCCAGTACCGATGCGCGACCTGGGTCGTTGACTGAATCGACCACGATTGCAGCAAGTTTCAGCACCGGCCGGCTTTCGGTAGCCAGCGAGCAAGGCTCAAGTTCCCTCGTACTCCACGTCAGACAGCCAGCGCGAGGGCATCATGCAAGGAGTCTCGCTTGTCGGTAACTGTCACACGAAGCTCATGCGCAACAGAGCCGATCTAGCTGTTGCGGGTCATGACGTTGGTGACGGCTGACAGGGCCTGAGGCGAGGGACGGGTCTTTCGGCGGCAGGATGAGAAGTGCGACCAACTCGTCCGCCGAGCAGAAAGACCCGTCCGTGCACCACCGTAATGCCCCGCTGTCTGTCGAGGGCCGCCGCCGGCTCGTCGCGCGTTGCCAGACCCGCCCGATCGCCCATGTCGCCGCCGAGATGGGCATCTCCCGCCAATGCGCCTCCAAGTGGGTCAACCGCTACCGGCGCCACGGCGAAGCCGGCCTACTCGACCAGCCCAGCGTCCCGCGCCACCAGCCCACCGCCACCCCCGCCGAGGTGGTGGCCCGGATCGGGCAGTTACGCCGGCAACGCAAGTACTCCGCCCAACGGATCGCGACCGAGCTGGCCGCCGAGGGCATCACCATCTCCGTCCGCACCGTCGGCCGGCACCTGCTGCACCTCGGGCTGAACCGGCGCCGGTTCCTCGACCCCACCGGCGACAGCAACCGCCAGCCGCGGCGGATCATCGCCCGCTGGCCCGGGCACATGGTCCACCTCGATGTGAAGAAGACCGGCCAGATTCCCGACGGCGGCGGATGGCGGATCCACGGCAAAGGCAGTATCCAGGATAAACGCGCCCGGCGCGGCAAGACCCGAGGCCAGCGGGCCCGCTACACCTACCTGCACTCCGCCGTCGACGGCTACTCACGCCTGGCCTACACCGAAGCACTACCCGACGAGAAGGCCCGGACCGCGATCGGGTTCGTCCACCGAGCTCGCGCGTTCTTCGCCGCGCACGGCATCACCCACATCCACCGCCTGGTCACCGACAACGGCGCCTGCTACCGCGCGAACGACTTCGCCACCGTCCTACGCGGAGCCCGCCACCAGCGAATCACGCCCTACACCCCACGCCACAACGGCAAAGTCGAGCGCTACAACCGCATCCTGGCCGAAGAGTTCCTCTACGCCCACGCCTGGACCAGCGAAACCCACCGCACCGCCGCCTTGGCCGTCTGGAACATCCACTACAACTACCATCGACCACACACCGCCGCCGGAAACCAGCCACCAGTCACCCGGCTCCACACCGGCGTCACCAACGTCATGGCCTCATACATCTAGCCGTCACAGCCCGTGCTCCGAGATACCGCGCCGTCACGCATCCTGTGACGGCCGGAAGTGCCGTACGACCTGCGAAAACGTCAGTTGTGACGGCTGTGACGGGTCTACGGGAACCCGTCACAGCCGTCACAGCCAGACCTCGTGGACGAGGTTTTGAGTCGTCGGCGAGCGCACGTCACGGCGTTACGGATGCGTGCATTGCGTCATGAGGTCGGCGGGCGGGTTGTCGCACCGGGGTCGACCTGTACCAAGGCGAGCGCGGCCCCAGGCGCCGCGGTCGGTCATGGCTGGCCGCCGCCGGCGGCGGCGTTCACGACTCTGGCGGCAGTGGTAGCCGGAGGTCGTCACGTTGCGCGGCGACGAGTTCGGCGGCCGTACACGCGACCGCCTGGAGTGCAGTCACGTGCTCGGCCAGCCGATCGAGCCCGAGCGTCGTCAGGCGGAGTTTCGCGCGGCGCCCCTCGGTGCGGGTATCCAGGTACCCGGCAGCGCGCAGACTCTCGACGTGCGGCGCGAAGCCCCGCCCGTCAAGATGGAGCGCGCCCCGAACAGCGACGTCTTCGCACCAGCGCATGTCCGCCAGGAGACATGCGATGAACAGCCGGACCGGCAGAAGCAGCAGCGGGTCAACTTCCCGATGAGCGGTCAGTACGGCGGGCTGTCCAGCGGGCGTCATCGCTGCCCCGCCGGCAGTTCGGCGGTATTGGGTCCTGGCGAGCTGCGGAGGCAGTTCACGCAGGGCATCCCGACCGGGCGATCGAGCAACTCGAGTTCGCCGGGGCCGAACGTCTCGCCGCAGTATGCGGTCAATTGCTCCGGCGTGCTCTCCTCTACTGGGACCGGGAACACGTGAACGACGCGGCGAGACTCGCCAACCGTGCCGGGCAACGGGCGCGCGATGACCAGGCGAATCGTCATCGGGCACCTCGCCGAACCTCGTGATCGGCGGGAACTGGCGCGGTCGGGGCGCCGCCCGTTCCCGCCGACGTCGTAGTCCGGCCGCCCTGCTCAGGAATGAGCCGCACGCGTTGAGGCGGGCGCGGCGGCAGGACGGCCGGAGTCTGGAGGCGGCCGAACAGGCGACGCCAGCGCGACGGCTTCCTGTGGCACGTGCGTTCGGTCGTCGGCGGGGTCGGGCGAAGCCGGACCAGCGCGTTGCACGCGCCGCACCGACGACCCGGAGGCACCAGGCACGAGTCGAACAGCACTTCGCGGCCGCACAGCGAGTAGTAGCGGCCCGTCTGGAGTGCGATGCCGTCGGCAAGGTCTTCGTCGGTGACGGCGTGGTCCAGGTTGTCGGCCACACTGCGGTGCCAGGTCACGTACAAGCGCGAAGGCCGCAGGCCGCGTTCGCCGCTGGTCACGTTCGCTCCCCTGGTCGCCGGATGTGTTGAAATCATCCAAGCCGGAGAACCCGCCCACGCCCAGAGCGCTAACGTCGGTGTTTCGGGGCGGAGATGTGGCAGTCGTCGTCTCTACCAGCTGATATGCCTGCTAGGCTGTGATCACTGTCAGCAGAGTGAGGTGTTCGGGGTGGTCAGCGTTCGACGGCGCGAGGAGCTTGTTTCAGCTCGCAAGGCGGTCGGGCTGACTCAGGAGAAGCTCGCCGAAGTGATGTGCGTTGACCGATCAACCGTCATCCGGTGGGAAGCCGGCGAGTACGCACCCCTGCCCTACCAGTGGCCAAAGCTGGCCAAGGTGCTCGGCCGCTCCACCGACGAGCTGCGCGAGCTGATCGGCCTGCGCCTACCCCAAGAAGCACCGTTGCTCCGGTCGGGGCTTGAGCCCGCGTTCGGCTGGTTGGATCGGCACGTCGGGTGGCCCCCAGGGACTACGCGCACGCGAGTCGCAGCGTCCGCGCCGACGAGGTCGCATGGTGGAGCTATGGCCCGGCGAAGTCTCGCGGCTGAGGCCCTGGCGAGCTACTACGGCCCTTCGATTCCCGGTCATGGGCAGTACTCCGCGCGCTGCGGCCCGGTTCGGATAGCGACGAGCGTTCTGACACGGCCGGAGTGGCTGGATTTGGCTTGCCCCTTGACGTTTGAGGGCGACCAGCTGGCGTTGTCGGCCGACGGCGAGGCGTCGCGCGAGCAGGTTGACGCAGCCGCCGCGGTTAGCAGGCTGGCTGAAGCCACGACCCATGACGTCCGTATCGCCGACGTGCCGCTCTACCGGCTCACGGACGTGCAGGTTCGGCCCGGAGCGGTCCGCGGCAAGGTCAGCGTGGTGCCGTTCGTCGAGTACGCGCTGAGCGTTGACCTTCTCGAACGCGAGCTACACGAGAGCCTGGCGGCCGGTCGCGACCGGATGCCGCTCCGGGACCGGTACCTACCCGATCTTCCTGCCGTGCTCGACCTGCAAGAACGGCTTTGCGCTGGTGGAGTCCTCGCGTTGACGGCGATCGCCCGGCCGGCCGACCCGTACCGCGGAGAGGCGGACTACCTCCTGTTGATCCAGGAGCGGTCGGGACGCGTGCTGAACACCGCGCGGAGGCTGGCAGTCATCCCGAAGAGCTTCCACGCACCCCTTGCCAACCACCGTGCCGACGCGCGGATCGGCGCCACGCTGCGGCGCGAACTGGAAGAAGAGCTGTTCGGACGGCTCGACGTCGACCGAACGACCGGAACGCAGCGCGCCGCCGACCCGATGCACCCGAGCAGGCTGTCTGCTCCCATGCGGTGGCTGAGCGAGCAGTCCGGCCGGCTGCGGATGGAGTGCACGGGGTTCGGGTTCAACCTGGTCAGCGGGAACTACGAGTTCGCCAGCCTGGTCGTGATCGAGGACGAGGAGTTCTGGCCGCGGTTCGGTGGCGACGTCGAAGCGAACTGGGAGGCGGCCGGGCTGCGGCAGTACTCGACACTTGACGGCGACTTGATCAGCGAACTAATCGGCGACGAAACCTGGAGCAATGAGGGATTGTTCGCATTTCTCCAAGGATTGCGCCGACTCGCCGAGATCGGCGGTGAACGAGTGCGGATTCCCGCCGTCGAATTAGGTTGCTGACGGCCAACGGACCGTCAGGACGACCGAATCCGCCAACGCTTCCCAGGAATGGTCGACGCCTGGACCCCACATCACGTAATCGCCCTGCCGATTCATGATCTTTCCGCCGCCGGTGACCTCGACGCGGAACTCACCGGAGACGAGCATCACCAGCGTGGTCCGCTGGTCATCGGAAGTCCACTCAGGACGCTTGTCGCCCGCAGGATGGTTGGCCCACTTGACTTCCACGTCCTTGGACGCGCGGACACCCTGCGAAGGGTCGATGAAGTGCCCGACCAGCCAGCCGCGTGTCTCGGCCGCGTCATCGTTGGCGTTGCCGGCGGTCCAACCGTCGCTCACTGGCTGATCTCCCATTCGATCGCGGGCAGTTTCACACGTTCTCCGCCGATTTCCGCAAGGCGTCGCAGCCCTTGCGTCATGGCGAACAATCCTTCGTTGCTCCACGCTACATCACCCAGCAACTCGGTGACGAGTTCCGCGTCCGTAGTCGAATACTGACGAAGAGTCGCGGATTCCCAGTTCGCTTCCACCACGCCGCCGTAGCGTGCCCAGAATTCTTCGTCGTCGATGACGATCAGGCTGGCGAACTCGTAGTTCCCGCTCACAAGGTTCAGGCCGAACCCGGTGCACTCCATCCGCAGGCGGCCGGGCTCCGCCATGAGCCAGCTCATCGGCTCGGTGAGCTTGGTCGGGTGCAGCGGGTCGGCCGCCAGCATGTCGCCCAGGGTGTTGTCGATGTCCGGGCGGCCGAACAGCTCCTCTTCCATCTCGCGGCGAAGCGTCATGCCGACCTGGGCGTCCCGGCGGACGTCGGTGAGCGGCTGATGGAAGCCCTTCGGGATCACCGCGAGCCGGCGCGCGGCGTTGAGTACATGGCCGGATCGCTCCTGCACCAGGAGCAGGTAGTCCGCGTCACCGCGGTACGGGTCAGCGGGCCGGGCAATCGCGGTGAGCGCCAGCACGCCGCCAGCACACAGGCGGTCGCCGATGTCGAGGACCGACCGGAGATCCGGCAAGTAGCGGTCTCGGAGCGGCATGGCGTTCGAGCCGGTAGCCACGGCGTCCACCAGTTCACCTTCGAGCAAGTCGACCGTCAGCGCGTAGTGCACGAACTGGGACATGCCGAACGTCCCGCCGAGCTGGTGTTCACGGATGTCCGTGCTCGTCAGCCGGTAGATCGGGCTGTCCGTCAGCCGGGTGTTCATGGACAGCGTCTCGGCGAGCCGCTGAACAGCGCGGCCGACGGCGTGGTCGTCCAGGTCCAGGTCGGCTTCAGGCTGTGCGCTCGGAACGCGGAACCGGTCGTGCGGCGGGCGCAGTTCGCAGTCCAGGTCCAGCCACTCCGCGCAGGTCAGGACGCTGGTGTTCATGGCCAGCTCTCCACACCGCGCGATGTACAGGCCGTGGTCGTCGAGCCGGCTGCCGTAGTAGGTGGCCAGCGCGGCCGCTACGTTGCGTTGGCTGACCCAACCGCGTCGCGTACCGCGGTCGTGCAGGTCTTGGACATCGACGCTCGCGACTCGCTCGGCGACGGCGCGGCGCGCGGTGCCGGGCGTCCAGTGGGCGTGCCGGTCGAGCCATTCGAGAGCCGCGCCGATGTGGGGGTCCGCGGCGAGCCGCCGGTCGGCCTCCCTCGTGTCGACGGCCGGCCCCTCGCCAATCAGCTCATCGAAGCGGGCGCGCTCGGCCTCCGACGCTCGTTCATGGGCGGTGTCCAGAACCTGTTGCATCTCCGACTGCGGCCGGAGATCCGGCTTCTTGTGCCAGGACGCGACCGTGCGCGCGCTGATTCCGAGGTGTTCGGCGAAGCGCTCTTGACTGAGCCGCAATGCCGACTGCAATGCGACCGCTGTTCGTCCCGTCCATCCCCCGGCCGGACTCATCGCGCTCCCGAATGTCGCTGATCTGCGGTGGTTGTGCAGTGGTGCTGCGGTGCTTGTGCATGGGTTGCGACGCCGTTCCGGCCTTGAATTAGAGGCATGGAAAACACCTCGCTCACCAAGTCGCTAACGCTTCGGCTTCACGTGCTCGACCACGGTCGCAAGGCTCGTTTGGACGTCCTCCAGCCGGTCGGTGATCTCGGCCAATCGCTGTTCGAGCGCGTCCAGCCGGGACCACAGTTCATGGCCGTCGTCGGCTGGCTCGTCCGGGTGCGGCGGCGTGCGGTTCTGCAGCACGGCCAGCAGATGTTGCGGGTGCCAGCCCAGGGTCGTGGACAAAGCTTCGAGCGTCCGCGCGCTCCGACGGCGCTCCACCGTGTGGTGCTGGAGTTCGCGCACGATCGCCTGCGACACGTGCGACCGCTCGGCCAGCTCGCGTTGTCGCCAGCCGAGTTCGTTCACCCGCATGTTGATCGCCTTGGCGACTGCCGCCCAGTCCTCCGTCACGTATTCCTCCGCGCTCCGCCTCAGCGCCGAGATTAGCGGTTCGTCGAGCTTTCTCCACGCCGCATAGCGCATTGCCTGCGGCGCGTCGGACAAACACGTCCGACGAAGAGCTGAAATCAACAACATAGTATTGAAATCAACAGAACGGTTCTCTCATGAACACCAAAACGACCTTTCACACCATTCCCGAGTCCGCGTGGATTCTCGGCGTCTCCCGCAACACCGTCAGCCGGGCGATCCGGACTGGCATGCTCCGCGCCACCCTCTGCCGCTCCGGGTTGCGCGTCTCGTCCACCGAGCTGGCCAAGGCCCTTCAGGACGGAGGTGCGGCATGGAAGCCGACGACCTCTGGCTGATCGGCGTCGCATGGCGGTTGGATCGCCTGCGGTGGGTGCCCACTGATGTCCTGCGCGACGTCGTGACCAGCGATGGAGCCTGCATGACGCCGTCGGAAGCCGGTCCGCCGGACGCTCGCGATGACCGCGAGTTCGCCAAACTGTTGTGCGGCGGCTGCCCGGTCCAGGACGAGTGCCTTGAACTGGAGCTTCGGACGGCCGGCGTCGAGACGGTCGGCGTCTGGGGCGCGATGACCGACGACGACCGGCGCGCGCTGCACCCGCACTGGCTCCGACGCGGCGAGCGGTTCGAGCGGGGTGCGCGATGAACGGACTCACCGTGACGCCCACGCAGATTCTCGCCGGTGTCGGCGTGCTGCTCGTGCTGTTCTGGGCCTGGCGGGCCGGGGCTCGCCGGGCGAAGGCCGCCGCCGAAGCCGCTCGGAGCGGCGCGCGGCTCGTGTCGCTGGTCGGGCGGGTGCTGTTCAACACGGGGCTGATCGTCGCCGTTCAGTGGGTGGTGATCGCTCATCCGGGCAACCGGTGGCTGTTGTTCGCCGTGCTCGGTCTCCCGGCGCTCTTCGCGTCGTATGCGCTGACCCGCGCGATGACCGTGACCACTGTCGACACCTCGAAGCGGGGTGGTCGGCGATGAATCGGGCGCAACGGCTCGCGCAGGACGCGGCTGAAGCCGCGGAGGTGCGCGCCTATCAGACCGATCCGGACGTCGTGGCGCTGCGGATCGAGCGCGTCCGGCGGCAGGTCGATTGGATGTGCTGGTCCGGGATCGTGCTCGGACTCGCCTTCACCATGACCAACGTCCAGGGCTTCGCGGCTACCGGGACACGGCCAGGCTCGCTGCCCTGGCTCGCCGCGTGGGTGCTGGACCCGACTGTCTCGCTTGTTCTGCTGGCGATCCTGCGGGCCGAGCAGGTCACCGCGCGGTACCAGGTCCGGACGGGCGTGTGGGTGCGGCGGGCGAAGTGGTTCACGCTTGCTGCCACCTACGTCATGAACACCTGGACGTCGTTCGCGGCCGGGGAGGCTGCATCGATCGTGCTGCACTCTGTGCCGCCCCTGGTCGTGTTCGTCGCCGTCGAGGCGATCACCGATCTGCGGGACAAGCTGACCGATGCCGTGCTGGTTGCTGCTCAACGGCCTCCCGCACACGAGGAGCCCGTGAAACCCGGTCGGCGCGTGTTGTTCGCTGATTACCTCGCGATCGCCCGCGAGAGCTGGACGCCGGATATCGAGATCACGCCGGCGTGGATGCGGCGGGCTACCGGGTGCTCGCGTGGCCTGTCGCCCCGGCTGGCGCGGGCGCTGCGGGCGGAGGTGGCCCATGACTGACTCGTTGCCGGTCAAGGCCGATCCCGTACTCGACGGCGAGCTGGTCGACGACACGTTGCCGCAGCCGCGTCCGCGCGCACCGAAGAGGAATCGCTTCGTGTTGTGGTGGCTGCACTCGCCGCGCGTGCCGTTGTGGCTCAAGAGCAAGCCTCAGGCAAGGCAAGCACTCAAGGATGCCGTGGTGTGGCTGGTCCTCTCGCCGTTGCGGTTCCTCGGTGCCGTGGTGCGTGGCGCCGTGGTCGGCGCGCGGTGGTGGCGCGGTTGGGTGACCGTCCGGGACTACCGGACGGCCGCCGAGGAGTCGGAGAAGCTTGCCGACAAGTTCACGGAGATCCGGGCGCTGACGTTGTTCCGGTGGAAGGTCACCGGTGCCGTCGTGGTCGTTGTCGCCGTGGCAGTCGCGATCGTCGATCTCGTCTACGGAACCGATCCTTTGTGGATCGGCGGAGCTGCTGCCTCAGTGGCGCTCGCGATCCTCGGGCGCAGGAAGGATGGCAGTCCTGGCCGTAAGCCAGCGCTCGCCGGGCCACGGACGTTGACGTGGACGATGGACCCGCAGGTCCTGGTTGACGCGTTCCGCGACGCGAAGCTGATCGGCAAGGACGAGACGTTGCGGCTCGTCGAACGTGCGACGCGCGTCGGAGACGGCTGGGCGGTCACCGTCGACCTTCCGGCCACGCGCAAGGCGGCCGACGTGGTGAAGAACCGGGACGCGCTCGCGTCGGCGCTCGCCGTCGATGAGGTACAGCTCATTGTGGAACGCGTCCGGGGCAATGGCGGACACGCCGGCCGAGTGTCGATGTGGGTCGCCGACGAAGACCCGTACAGCTCGCCGCCGCTGCGGACGCCGCTGCTCGGCGTGACGCAATGGGACGCTTGGCGGCCGATCCCCTTCGGACGGGACGCCCGGGACCGGCGGATCGACCTTCCGCTGGTGTGGACGTCGCTGCTTGTGGGTGCGATTCCGCGACAGGGCAAGACCTTTGCCGCCCGGCTCGCGGCGGCTGGACTCATCCTGGACGCGTGGGTGCGGCTGTACGTCGCGGACTTCAAAGCCGGGAAGGACTGGGACGCGGCCGGCCTGGTGGCTCACCGCTTCATGTCCGGCGACGAGCCCGAACACGTCCTGGCGCTCGTGGACTGGCTGATCGAGCTGGTAGGCGAAGTTCAGACGCGGTTCCGGCGGATGCGCGACCTGGACGACCTGACGTGCCCGGAGTCGAAGGTCACGCCGGAGATGTCCCGCGACAAGGCGCTGGACATGCCGATTACGGCGATCTTCATCGATGAGGTCCAAGTTCCCTTGGAAGACCGCACACCCGTTGACGTTCAAGGAAAGAAGCTTCCTGCGGGTGAGTACGTCGGCGAGCTGCTGACGTGGCTGGCGAAGAAGGGACCAGCCGCCGGGATCGTGCTCGTGCTCGCCACGCAGCGGCCGGACTCGAAGACCATCCCGTCCGGGCTGCGGGCGGTGCTCGGGTCGCGGTTCGCCCTGCGGGTGATGGACTGGCGCGACTCGAACATCGTGCTCGGCGAGCAGATGAACACGCGTGGGTTCGACTCGTCCCGGCTGCTGCCCTCGCACAAGGGCGTGGGCATCCTGCGGCCGGACGGCGACACGGCGGCCGGGGCCGACGTGCTGGCGATGACGGTCCGGACCTACTACATGCCGAACGAGGACTGGAGGACCATCTGCGAGCAGGGCCGGGCCCTGCGCGAGGCGGCCGGGACCTTGACCGGGCACGCGGCCGGGCAGGACGCGACACCGGTGCTCGACCACGCTGCGGCCGTCAAGGCAATCGGTGCAAGTCATCCTGTTGACTCGGTTCAGCTGCCCCAGTTGCTCGCCTCGCTTGTCGAGTACCTGGGCGATGACCTGGGCCCGGACGGCCGGGAATTCGTGCCGACGGCCGAACTACTCGACGCCCTGGAGATCGACCGGAAGGCGTTCTCGCAGGAGATGACCGACCTGGGATGCCGGCCGACGCGCGACCGGGTGACCAGCGAGGACGGCGAGATTCGGCAGGTACGCGGATACCTGACGGCTGAAATCAGGAACGCCGTCGACCGCGCTACCACTGGCACGGAGGCGGCAGACAAGGACGGCGAGCCATGAGCGCCGCTCGTTCCGAAGAGCCGCAGGTCCGGGTTATCCTACCTGCGGGATTGCCTGAGTTGACGCCTGCCGTCGCGCGCGCATTGCTGGCCGTTCTGATCGAGGTTACTGAGGTGCCGGTGCTGGACGCGCCGGTGGAGGAGGTAAACCGTGACAGCTGAAATCATCAGCGACCCGTGGGCGACGCTGGACGACATCCTGGGCCTTGAGGTCGCCGACGTGGTGGACGACGGAATCGGGAACCTGGCGGGCTACGGCCGGTGCTCGACCGAGGACAACCAGGACCCGGAGACGTCCCGCGGCTGGCAGTTCGGGAACGCACGCAAGTTCGTCGAACCGCTCGGCGGGCAGATCGTGGCGGAGTTCTTCGACGTAGGGCAGTCACGGTCCGTCCCGTGGGAACGGCGAACCGACGGCGCGCGACTGCTCGCCGAGCTGAAGAACCCGCGCCGCGGATGGGACGCGATCGTCGTCGGCGAGGGCACGCGGTGCTGGTTCGGCAACCAGTTCTCACTCATCGCGCCGAAGTTCGCCGCCTACGGGGTTGATCTGTGGGTGCCGGAACTGGGTGGGAAGTACGACCCGCGGAACCCGTCGCACAAGATGCTCATGAGCGTGCTCGGCGGGATGAGCGAGTCCGAGCGGCAGCACGTTCAGGCGCGCGTCCGGGCGGCAATGGACGCGCAGGTGATCAACGAAGGGCGTCACCAGGGCGGCCGGGCGCCGTACGGCTACGTCGTCGTCGATAGTGGGCCTCATCCGAATCCGCGGAAGGCGGCCGAAGGGTTCAAGCTGCGAGCGCTGGCGATCGACGATGCGACGGCGGACGTGGTGCGCCGGATCTTCGCCGAGTACCTTGACGGCAACGGCGATCGAGCGATCGCCAACCTGCTCAACCGGGACGGCATTCCTTGTCCCTCTGCGCATCGGCCGGACCAGAATCGGCACCGGCTTGCCGACGGCTGGCAAGGAAGCTCCGTACGAGCGATCCTCGATAACCCGCGATACACCGGCTACGCCATCTTCGGGCGCTGGACGAAGCACGAGACGTTGCTTGACCCGGAGGACGTTGCCGCGGGTCACGTCGTGCGCTTCAAGCGCGCGGCGCCGGATCGGATTGTGCGGTCACGCGAGCAGGCACATCCGGCGATCGTCTCCGTAGAGACCTTCACGCAGGCACAGCTCTTGCGCCGATCGAAGTCGGCGGGCGGCTTGAAGACGGCGCGTAATGCCGAACGGGGCGCTCGGAAGACCGCCCGGTCGTATCTGCTGCGTGGGCTGGTCCGATGTGGAGTGTGCGGCCGGAAGATGCAAGGCGCGACGATCAGGAAGGGCGCGTACTACCGCTGTACCTCGCGGACCATGGCGCCCGGCTCCATGAAGCTGGCGGATCACCCGAAGACGGTCAATCTGCGCGAAGGCGTGGTCGTCGAGGCGCTCAACGGATGGCTTCACGAGTTGTTCCACCCGGACAACCGCGACCGGACGGCCGCCGCGCTACTCGGGTCGGAGGGCAGCCAGGCGGGCGGTGGTCCGCTCGAAGCTGCACGAAACCGGCTGGCGGACGCAGAGGCGAGGCTTCAGCGATACCAGGCCGCGATCGCGGCCGGCGTCGAGCCCGAAGCACTCGTCGACCCGATCAACCAGGCACAAGCCGAACGAGCCGCCGCGAAAGCGCAGATCGAGAGCGTTCCAGCCGACTCGATGGTAAGCCGCGCCGAGGTCTACGCGAGGATTGATCAGCTCGGCGACGTCTGCGGAACGCTGGCCGATGGAACCACGGCCGGGCTGAGCCGCCTGTACCGCGCGTTGAACCTGGAGTTACGCTACGAACCAAAAGAGCTGGCCGTCTATGCGACGACCAGCCCGGGTGTAGATAGTGCGTGTGTCCGAGGGGGGACTTGAACCCCCACGCCCGTTAAGGGCACTAGCACCTCAAGCTAGCGCGTCTGCCATTCCGCCACTCGGACCTGCTGAAGAAAGAGTATACGGCCACCCGACCCCGTCGTTCAGGGGGGTGCGGATCGACGTCTGCGGCTCCTCTGGCAAGATCGGCCGGCTTCCCGCCTCCCGTACCGATTCAGCGCCCTGACCTCGGCAAACACCCCGAGCCCACGCCTGGAACGCCTCAGCCGGACCCGGCGGTGGGCGTCGCCGCCGCGGGCTCGGCTGGGCGGGCGAACCAGCCCGGCCTTCACGTCCGTCCAAACGGTTTACAAGACCGCCTCCGCTTCCTAGGATTCGCCGGGCAAGCCAGCGCGTTCGAGCGCCCTCAGGGGAACTGGAGGTTCCGGTATGGCGCGCGCCGGCCGGCGGGAGGATGATCCGTTCTCCGTTGATGCGCTTCTTCGGGAGACCGGGGCTGTTCCTCGCTCACTTGAGGGGTCCGTTCCCACCCTGCGCGTTCGTGAAGACGACACCGGTGAGGGTTACCGGGAACGGCTCGAACAGCGGGCGCGTGAGGCCGCCGCCGCTCAGCAGCGGGCCGGGCGGCGGATTCGGTGGGTCACCGCCGTCTGTGGGGCCGTTGTCGTTCTTGCCAGTCTTGTCATCATCGCCGTCACCTCCGAGAGCTCGCCCGCTCGGCAGACCGCGCTCGCGCCCGATCCGCTCGCCCCCGCGACCACGACTCCGCAGGCCGTGTCCAGCACGCCGATGTCCAGTTCCAGCCCGGCGCCGGTGCCGACCGTGCTGCGGCAGAGCGAGACCTCGGCGACGTCGTCGGCCGCGCCGCCGCCCAAGACCTCCAGCCAGGCCGCCGCGCCTCCGCCCGTTCGGACCGCCTCGTGCACCGTGCACTACGCCGTGACCGACCAGTGGAACAACGGCTTCACCGCGAACGTCTACGTCACCAACACCGGCAGCGAGGCGCTCTCGCCGTGGACTGCCGCGTGGACCTTCACCGCCGGCCAGCGGGTCACGCACAGCTGGAACGGCGACTTCTCGCAGAGCGGCTCACGGGTCACCATGAAAGCCGTCTCCTACAACCTCACCTTCGCCCCGGGGGCGACCATCGACATCGGCTTCAACGGCTCTTTCGACCGCGGCAACCCGCCGGCCACCGGGTTCACCCTCGGCGACGCCCGCTGCGACGTCGTCTGATCCGGCGGCGCCGCGGTTGACGCCCGCCGCTCGCGGGTAGCCGCCAGGGATCGGCTACCCGCGGGAGGAACCATGTCGGAGCCCCACCACGAGACCGGCGAGCAGGACTCGAGCGGCAATACCGTCGACGATCCGCCCCGGCGCGACGAGCCCGACGGGCCGCTCGAGGACGAGGACGCCAAAGCGCGACCCGGCCATCCCGGTTCGCAGGAGAACTTCCGCGGCGGCGACTAGGTCGTTTCCTCGGGGCGGCGGCGCCCCAGCGTCGCTTCCGGGTGCTCGGTGCGGCGGTCGGAGCCGCGCAGCACCTCGCGTGCCTGGCCTTCCGGGTCCGCGCTGTCGACGGCCTGCTCTTCGGGCAGCAGTTCGGCGCGGGTCTCGGCCCGCTCGGCGATCTCGTCACGTGCCATGCTCGCCGGATACCCGCGCTGGCGCCGTCTCAGACACCTCGCAGCCAGCCCAAGGCGAGCGCGACGACCAGCGCGGCGACCATCAGCACCAGCACTCCGGTGAGGACCAGCCACAACACCGGCATGGCCTTCGACGGCATCGGCTGCGGGTGCGACAGCCCCGACGTCTGGGCCGAGTCCGGCGGCGTGCTGCCCGGCGGCACACCGCCGCCGGCTTCCAGGTCGGGGGTCCTGCGGGGGTCCGGATCCGGCGGTTCGGCAGTCATGTCACGGCGGGTGCCCGGCCGGGCGCCGGGCAAACTCACTCGCGCGAGCGGCGGTTCCCGGCGGCGTCGCGGCGGAGCCGGTCGGTGTGGGCCGAGATTTCCCCGAGCTGCTCGGCCAGGGCGCCGGTCAGGTGCGGCCGCGCGGCGGCCAGCGGCGGGAGCAGCCTCGCCGGGTCGTCGTGGCCGAGGGCCGCGCCGATGCGGTCGGCGCTCTCCTGGGCCGCCGGCCCGAGGCCGTCGAGCGCGCTCACCCGGCCGGCGAGCTGGCGCAGGATGGCGGAGTTGCGCCGCGCCCAGTCCGCGACGGCCCGGTCGCCCGCCCGCCGGTCACGCTCCGCGTCGACCCGCGCCTCGCCCGTTTTCTCACCCGTGTGCGACGGCTGCAGCCGCAGATAACGCCGTTCCGCGGCCTGGCGGCTCGCGACGCCCAGCGCCGGCGCCAGCGCCACCCAGCTCGCGCCGGCCGCCCTCGCGGCGGTGATCAGCTCCGGTTCCCAGCCCGCGAGTTCCTCGCGCAGCAGGCGAAGCCCGGACAACGCGGTCAGCAACTGGGCCTGGTCCGCCGAGCCCGCCCGGGCGGCCTCGACCACCTCCTGGAGCCGGCGCAGCGCGCCGGCGGGATCCGTCCCTTCCATCACGTCATCCTTTCGACGACCTGTCTCTTGTCATCGTTTTGACGACATGCTAGAACAGAACCGCGTGTTGACACCAGAGTCGTCGAGCACCAGGAGGTGGATCCCCATGTTGATGCGCACCGACCCGTTCCGCGACCTCGACCGCTTCGCCCAGCAGGTCTTCGGCGCTCCCGGTACGTGGTCGAAGCCGTCCGTGATGCCCATGGACGCCTACCGCGCGGGCGACGAGTTCGTGGTCTGCTTCGACCTGCCCGGTGTCGATCCCGGCGCGATCGAGCTGGACGTCGAGCGCAACGTCCTCACCGTCAAGGCCGAGCGACGGCCCCTGCCGACCGGTGACGACGTCCGGATGCAGGTCTCCGAACGGCCGCTGGGCGTGTTCTCCCGCCAGCTGTTCCTCGGCGACACCCTGGACACCGAGCACATCACCGCCGGCTACGAGGCCGGCGTGCTGACCCTGCGCATCCCGGTCGCCGAAAAGGCCAAGCCGCGGCGCATCGAAATCGCCGGCACCGGCGAACGCAAGGAGATCAAGGCCTGACCCGCCCGAGGTGGGGCCGCGAGCGCGGCCCCACCCGCACGGCGCCGAGGAGGGTTGCGTTGACCGGAAGAACCATGACCGGCGAGCCGGCCCCGGTGACCGCGTTGCTGGAAGAGCTGCTGGAACGGATCGCCGCCGACGTGCCGGGCGCCCTCGGCGCGGCGGTGTCCGTGCACCACCGCGGCGGCCCGCTGCACGTGGCGGCCGGCCACGGGCTTTCGGCCACCTTCGTCCCCGCCCAGCTGGACGGCCTCGGCGGCCCGGTCCCGACCGCCGGCGGCACGGGCGAGCCGGTGGTGACCGCCGACGTCTTCGCCGACGAACGCTGGCCCGCACTGACGTTGAGCGGCCTCATCGAGCACCACCCCGACCTCGCGGCGGACTGGCCCCGCGTACGCGGTGTCGCGGCCGTGCCGACGGTCTGGGACGCCGGGGGAAGCCTGGTGCTGTCCGTGGTGCTCGACCGTCCCGCTACCCAGGAGACGGTGAACGTGTTGCGGCGCCACGAAAGGCTGGCCGCGATGGCACTGGCCGTCGCCGAAGCGGCCCGGCCGGACCGGACCGGACAGATGCTGGACCTCCTGCAGTCGCGGGCCGCGCTGGAGGAGGCCAAGGGCATCGTCATCGCCCTGCGCCGCTGCGGCTCCGACGAAGCCTGGGTCACGCTGCGACGGGCGAGCCAGGAGTTCAACGTCAAGGTGCGCGAGCTCGCCGTCGCGCTGGTCGAACTGGTCGCCGGCGTACCGGCGCCCCAGCCGGACGGCGACCGGGCGATCCGCCCCGGCCCGCTCGCGCGTCGTGCCGCCAAGCGGGTGCTGCGCGCGCTCGAAGGAGCCCGTCCGGCGCGAAACTGACTCAGGCTCGTTCGACGCGGAAGACCGCGATGCGGCCGGCCGCCGCCGCGACCCCGTCCGGCGTCGGCGCTTCCGCGAGGCCGGTCGTGACGAACCGCTTCCCCACGCTCGGCGGGCTCGTCTCCACCAGCTTGCGCAGGACGGGCCGCCGCTCCTCGACCGGCAGCTCGACCAGCCGCGCGGTGGACGAGCGCCGGCCACGGGTCAGCGTCACCTCGCCCGCGGCCCGCACGTTCGCCACCCAGGCCGCCTTCGGATAGGCCTGGACGATGTAGTGGTCGCCGTCGACGGGGACGACCGCGATCGGGAAGGTGCGCGGGACGCCGGTGCGCCGTCCAGGCACAGTGAGCAGCCGCATCGGCCCGAAGGCGACGCCGAGCCGCTGCAGTCCCACGACGATCTTGTTGCCGGCGTTGACCATCCGGCGGTAGCTCTGCGCTGTTGTCATGCCTCGACGGTACACCAGATCATATGGAACTCATATGATCTGAACTTCGCACTTGGTTGCGCGGGTCAGCTGCTCCGCGGGTGGTGCGAGTGCTCGGCCGAGGTGATCTCGCGGTCCACGTGGTCCGCGTGGTGCAGCGCCTGGGCCAGCAGGCCGCGCACGTGGTCGTCGGCCGCCGAATAGTAGACGAACGTGCCTTCGCGGCGGCCCCTCACCAGGCCCGCCAGGCGGAGCTTCGCCAGGTGCTGGCTGACCGCCGTCGGGGCCGCGCCCGCCAGCTCGGCCAGGCAGGCCACCGACGACTCGCCCTGCAGCAGCGCCCAAAGCACCTTGATCCGGGTGGGGTCGGCCAGCAGCCGGAACGACTCCGCGGCCAGGTGGACCTGCTCTTCGGTGGGCATGTCGAACTCCGGCAGCGAGGCGTGCATGGGCGTACCTTACTACTTGCGTATCTGCGTGCTTGCGCAGATAGACTCACTCCCATGACCGGACACGGACACGGCCACGGGCACCGCCACTCCCGGTGGCGCCCGCACAGCCACGACAGCGCCGACCGCGTCGACCACGCCCTCGAAACCAGCCGGCGCGGGGTGCGCGCCCTCGTGTGGTCCTTCGCCGCGCTGTTCGTCACCGCCCTCGCGCAGCTTGCGCTCGTCCTGGTGACCGGGTCGGTGGCGCTGCTGGGCGACACGATCCACAACTTCGCCGACGCGCTGACCGCCGTCCCGCTCGGCATCGCCTTCCTGCTCGGCCGACGCGCGGCGACCCGCCGCTACACCTACGGGCTCGGCCGGGCCGAGGATCTCGCCGGCGTGGTCGTCGTGCTGGTCGTCGCGGCTTCGGGAGCGATCGCCGGGTACGAATCCGTGGCGCGGCTGTTCGACCCGCGGCCGGTCGGATACCCGTGGGTGATCGCCGCGGCCGGGCTGATCGGCTTCGCCGGCAACGAACTCGTCGCGCGGTACCGGATCTCGGTCGGGCGCGAAATCGGCTCGGCCGCCCTGGTCGCCGACGGGCTGCACGCCCGCACGGACGGCTTCACGTCGCTGGCCGTCGTCGCGGGCGCGGCCGGCGTCGCCTTCGGCTTCCCATTCGCGGATCCGATCGTCGGGCTCGGGATCACCGCCGCCATCCTCTTCGTCCTGCGCGACGCGGCGAAGGAGGTGTTCCGGCGGCTGCTGGACGCCGTCGACCCGGCGTCGGTCGAGCTGGCCGAGCGCACGGCCCGCGACGTCGAAGGCGTGCTGGCCGCCCGAGACCTGCGGATGCGCTGGATCGGGCACCACCTGCGGGCCGAACTCGCGGTCACGGTCGCGGCGGACCTGACGGTCGAAGCCGCCCACGCGCTGGCCCACGAGGTGGAACACCGGCTGCTGCACACGATCCCCCGCTTGACCGCCGTCGTGGTCCACACCGAACCGGCCACCGGGGCCGACCGGGCGCACGAAACCGTCGCCCACCACCGGTGAGCGACGCCCTTCACGAGCAGACGGGCTGCTCCACCGGCTCCGGCTTCGGGCTCAGCACCCCGGCGAACACCGCGGCCAGCACGCACAGCACCACGGGCACCGCGAAGGTGAGGTTCAGCGGCATCCACCGCGTCAGCCCGCCGATGAGGGCCGGACCCGCCAGCAGGCCGACGTAGCCCAGGCCGACGACGCGGGCCATCAACGCGCCCGAGGCCCGGGTGTCCAGGTTGCCCGCCGCGGTGAACAGCTGCGGGACGCCGCCCGAGAGGCCGAGGCCGAACAGTGCCCAGCCCACCAGGGAAAGCGGTACCCACGGGGCCGCCGCGGCCGTCGTCAGGCCGAGCGCCGCCAAGGTCGCGCCGTAGCGGACGATCGCCGCCGGGCCGGCCCAGGCCGCGACGCGGTCGGTCAGGAACCGGCCGGTCGTCATCGCGACGGCGAACGCGCCGTACGCCAAGGCCGCGGTGGACGCCGACGTGCCGAGCACCTTTTCCATGTGCAGCGCGGCCCAGTCGTTCGCCACGCCCTCCGAGAGCATCAGCGCCAGGGCCAGCAGGCCGAGCAGCCACACCGTCTTGCCCGGGGTACGGCGGCGCACCGGCTGCGGCGTCTCGGGCGAGTCCGCCGGCTCCGGCGCGTCGGACGACTCCATCAGGAACCGCGCGGAGGCCAGGGAAAGCAGCAGGCACAGCGCGCCGGTGCAGGTGAGGGTGACGCCGGTGGGCACGCCCGCGCCGAGCGTGGCCGCGCCGATGACCGCGGCGAGCGCGCCGCCGATCGACCACATCGCGTGGAAGGCCGCCATGATCGGGCGCGGGTAGGCGCGCTCGACCACGACGGCGTGCGCGTTCATGCCGACGTCGATGGCGCCGTTGCCGAAGCCGAACAGCGCGAGCGCGAGCCCCAGCGTCCACCAGGAGTTCGCGAACCCGGGGCCGCACAGCGCGAGGCCGAGGAAGATCCCGGCGGCGGGCACCAGCCGCCGGTGACCGAGCCGGTCGACGAGCGGCCCCGCCACCTGCATGCCGGCGAACGCGGCGCCGCCGAGCACCAGCAGCAGCGCGCCCAGTGTGCTGTGCGAGATGCCGGTCGCGCGCTCGACGTTCGGGATGTGCACCACCCACATGCCCATGCCGAACCCGTTGAGGCCGAAGAACATGAAGGTCGCGAACCGGGCGGCGCGCGGGCGGGGCGGAGCGGTCGTCATCGGCTCTCCGTGGGGGTGGGGACGGCGACGTGCACGAGCACACCGCGTTCGGCCAGCGCGGCGCGCTGGTCGTCGGGCGCGCCCGGATCGGTGATCACCACGTCCGGTCGGTCGGCGGGGCAGACGTGGGCGAGCGCGGCGCGGCCCCACTTGGCGCCGTCGGCGAGCACGATCGCGCGGGCCGCGACGGCCAGGGCCTGCTGCTTGACCTCGGCGTCGCCCAGGTCGAAGGCGGTGAGCCCCGATTCGACGTCGAACGCGCACGGGCTCAGCACCGCGACGTCGAACCGCAGCGCCCGCAGCGACGCCAGCGTCAGCGGCCCCGTCAGGGCCTGCTCCCCCGGCCGCGGCTCGCCGCCGGGCAGCAGCAGCCGGACGCCGGGCGCGTCGGCCAGTTCGCGGGCCGCGTGCAGGGAAAGCGGCATCACCGTGATCGTGCGCCCGCGCAGCAGCCGCGCCAGTTCCAGCGCGGTGGTGCCGCTGTCGAGCACGATCGTCTCGCCGTCGCGGATCAGCTCGGCCGCCGCCACCGCGATCGCCCGCTTCGCCGCGAGCGCCGCCGTCGCGCGGGCGGCGAACGGCGGTTCGATCCCCGACGGCGACGCCGGGACGGCCCCACCGTGCACGCGCCGGAGCACGCCCCGGGAAGCCAGCTGGTCGAGATCACGCCGGACGGTCATCTCCGACGCGCCGGTCGCCTCCGCCAGCTCGGCGACGCCGACCTGGTCGGCGGCGCGGAGCCGCTCGACGATGACCCGGTGCCGTTCCGCGCTCTTCACCCCGCGATGCTCGCAAGCAGGACCATTTCGCACAACCGAATTGTTCGTACGATCACGCAGATTGTGCGAACGCGCGGTACGGCATGATGGGGCCGTGCGCGCCGCCGAGACGATCGCGACCCCGTGACCGGGGGCTACCTGAAGGGCCGGATCCGCCGCGAGGACATCATCACGGCGGCCGCCGCGGCGTACGGCGAACTCGGCTACCACGGCTCGTCCCTCCGCGCGATCGCCAAGCGCGTCGGGATTTCGCACGCCGGCCTCCTCTACCACTTCCCCACCAAGGAGGCCCTGCTCGCCGCCGTCCTGGAACGGCGGGACGCCGAGGACTCCGAGCGGGAACAGCTGACGGTGCCGCCCGGGCTGGACGTCCTGCGCCACTTCGTCGCCCTCGCCGAGCACAACGTCCGCCACCCCGGCATCGTCGACCTCTACTCGCGGCTGGCCGCCGAAGCGGTCGCCCCGGAACACCCGGCGCACGAATACTTCGTGCGCCACTACCGAGCGGCGCGCGACGGCGTGCACGAGTCGTTCGCGGCCCTCGCCGCCCGCGGCGAGCTGCGGGCGGGCGTCGAACCCGGGATGGCGGCGCTGACGTTCATCGCGCTGATGGACGGGCTGCAGGTGCAATGGCTGACCACGCCCGGCGACGTGGACCTGGTCGGCTCCCTGCGCGGTTACCTGCAGAACGTGCTCACCATCCCGCTCTAGAGGGTCTTCGCGTACGGGTCCCAGCCCGCCGGCAGGGCGGGCGGGACGGCGGTGGTGCTGCCGACCTCCACGGACTGCCGGCGGGTCAAGGACTCTTCGATCGCCAGCATCGCGTCGAGCACGTGGTAGGCCAGCTCGCCCGACGCGCGTTCGGGCACGCCGGCCCGGATCGCCCTGGCCAGTTCCAGCGTGCCGGTGCCCCGCGAAGCCGCGTGCCCATCGGGCGGCAGCTCTTCCGGCTGGTCGTCCCCGGGCCGGTACAGCCGCGTCGGGCCGTCGAACCGGTTGGGGTCCGGCAGCACGGCGGTGCCGAGCGTGCCGGTCAGCTCGACGAACCCGACCCGCCGCAGCGCCGAATCGAAGCTCAGCACGAGCTGGGCGGAGCTGCCCGCCTCGAACTCCACGAGCGCGGTGACCGTGGTCGGCACCGTCACCGGAAACGCGGTCCCGGCGCGGGGACCGGATCCGATGACACGGGTTTCCCGCGCCCGCCCGCCGGCCCCGGTGACGCGCCGGATCGGGCCCAGCAGGTGCACCAGCGTCGTCAGGTAGTACGGGCCCATGTCGAGCAACGGCCCACCACCGGCCTGGAACAGGAACTCCGGGGCCGGGTGCCAGTTCTCCGGACCGGGGACCTGGAACAGAGCCAGTGCGGTCAGGGGGCGGCCGACCCGGCCCGAGTCGACGGCTCGGCGCGCGGTCTGCAGCCCCGCGCCGAGGACGGTGTCGGGGGCACTGGCCACGCGCAGGTTCTTCTCCCGCGCGCGATCCAGCAGCTTGCGGCCGGTCTGGCGGTCGAGCGCGAGGGGCTTCTCCGCCCAGACGTGCTTGCCCGCGTCCAGCGCGGCGAGCCCGACCTCGACGTGCGACGCCGGGAGGGTCAGGTTGACCACCAGCTCGACGTCGGCGTCGCCGAACAGCTCGGCCACCGTGCCCGAACGCGGCACGCCGAACTTCGCCGCCTGCGCCGCCGCGCGATCGGTGTCGAGGTCGGCGACCCGCAGCACCCGGACGTCCGGGAAGCTCGTGAGGTTCTCGAGGTAGGTGCCGCTGATGGTGCCGGCGCCGACGATCCCCACGCCGACCGGACCGCCGGTCACCGGACGGCGCCGGTCAGGAAGGCGTGGCTGGCGGCGAGGGCTTCGAAGAGGTCGCCGTCGAAGGCGTCGAACTCGACCACGCGCAGCGCGTCCGGCGCGGCGGCGAGCACTTCGGCGACCGGGACCCGACCCTGCCCGGCCGGGACCTGGCCGGTGGCGTCGGTGGCGAGCCCGCCGTCCTTGACGTGGATCGCGCGGACGCGGTCGCCGAGGCGCCGCAGCAGGGCGGCCGCGTCCTCGCCGCCGGCGGTCGCCCAGTAGGTGTCGACCTCCAGGGCCACGGCCGGGTCGAGCCGGTCGGCGAACACCTCGAACGCGCTGCGGCCGTCGATCCGGGACGCCAGCTCCCACCAGTGGTTGTGGTAGCCGACGCGGACGCCGTGCTCGGCCGCGAGCTTGGCGGCGGCGTTGAGCGCCTCCGCCGTGGCCGCGATGTCGGCCGGGTCCTGCCACCGCTCCGGCGGGACCAGCGGGTCGATCACCAGGCCGATGCCCAGCTCGGCCGCGGCCGAGAACACGGCCGCCTGGTCGGCGCCGATCAGCCGGGCGTGCGCGGTCGGCGCGGTGAGGCCGTTCGCGGGCAGGCCGGAGCGCAGGGCTTCGAGGTTTTCGACGACGCCGTACGGCTCGACCTGCGTGAAGCCGATCGCGGCGAGCCGCCGCAGGGTGTCGGCGGGATCGGCCGCGAAGGCGTCGCGGACCGAATACAGCTGCACGGAAAGCAGGCTCATCCCGGCTCCTGAGGTCACGGTGGCGGCCGCCCGCCACGGCTGTCCCTCAATTCCTACCACCTGGTCGGAATTCTCACCAGGAGCCGTGTTTCGGCGAGCACGGTTTTGGCGAGCGGCCGATGGGGCAGTAACCCGAAGAGGCGAACCCGAGGACCGAGCCGGGAGGTGCGGCAAGTGGACAGGGCAGGGGACGAAACGGACACGCCGGCCTTCGGCCACCCGGCGGTC
Source organism: Amycolatopsis sp. NPDC021455 (assembly GCF_040640995.1). NCBI lineage: Bacteria > Bacillati > Actinomycetota > Actinomycetes > Pseudonocardiales > Pseudonocardiaceae > Amycolatopsis > Amycolatopsis sp. NPDC021455. Next base: position 78,400 of record NZ_JBFACT010000022.1, read on the forward strand.
CGCCGCGACCTGACGGAGCTGTCCGAAGCCGCGCGGGACCTCGACCGCCGGATCGAACAGCACCTGGAACGCCTGCGCCGGGAACGGGCCCAGCGTCTCCGGGCCTATGACGACATTCCGGACCAGCGGCTCCGCCCGAGCGGCTGAACGGGCGACCTCGCGTTTACCGCCCGGACGCGGCCTACTACTCTGGGTGGCCCAACGCCGCACGCCGAAGTCCTGCGAGGTCGCCATGTCCGACACTCCGCCCGCGCTGTCCCCGAGCCAGAAGCCGGTGGGGGTCGACCCCGACCGCCCGAGCATCGCGCGCATCTACGACGGGTTCCTCGGCGGCAACAACTTCTACGAAGTCGACCGCGTGGTGATGGAGAAGATCCGCACGGCGGTCCCGGAAGCGGTGGACATCGCGCGCGGCAATCGCGGGTTCCACAACCGCGCGCTGCGGATGCTGGCGAACCAGACGAAGATCCGGCAGTACGTCGACTGCGGGTCCGGGCTGCCGACGGCGGAGAACACCCACCAGATCGTGCAGCGCATCGACAAGGACAACACGGTCGTCTACATCGACAACGACCCGGTGGTGCTCGCGCACGGCCGCGCGCTGCTCGTCGAAAACGATTTCACCCACATGGTCGAGGCGGACATCTTCAAGCCGCAGGAGGTCATGGGTCACCCCGACGTGGTGCGGCACATCGACTTCACGGAGCCGGTCGCGCTGCTGCACGTCGGCACGATGCACCACTTCGAAGGCGACGGCGCGGTCGACGTCATGCGCGAGTACATCGACGCGCTGCCGTCGGGTTCCTACGTCGTGCTGTCGCACTTCTTCGACCCCGAGGTGCCGGAGCTGACCGAGATCGCCAAGCGCATCGAGCAGATCCTCGTCCAGGGTCCGCTCGGCGCCGGCCGCTTCCGCACCCGCGCGGAGATCGAGGCGATGATGGACGGCCTCGAGCTGATCCAGCCGAACGCGACGTCCGAGCCGGGCCTGGCAGTGTGCGACGAGTGGTGGCCGGACGGTCCCCGGCTGACGCCGCTGAGCGGCTCGGCCCGCTGCGTCGCCGGGGTCGTCGGCCGCAAGCCGTAGGCTACCGCAGCCGCCACAGGTGGTCCGCGGTCCCGCTGTCGGCGAACTGCACGACCTGCGCACTGTCCGCTGTGGACATCCCGTCGACGCCGAGCACCTTGCCGGAGTTGCGGTTCACGATCCGGAACCAGCCACTCCCGTCGTCACGCAGCCGCCACTCGTGGTCCGCGGAACCGTTGTCGGTGAACTGCACCACCAGCGCACTGTCCGCAGTGGACATCCCGTCCACGCCCAGCACCTTGCCCGAGTTCGCGTTGCGGATCAGGAACCAGCCGTCCGCCGTCGGCTCGAAGCTCCACAGGTGGTCGGCCGTGCCGTTGTCGGCGAACTGGACGACGCGGGCGCTGTCGCCGGTCGACATCCGGTCGACACCGAGGACCTTGGCCGAGTTCCGGTTCTCGATCCGCACCCGGCCGTCCGGCACCAGCCGCCACAGGTGGTCCACGGACCCGTTGTCGGCGAACTGCACCACCTGGGCACTGTCCGCTGTGGACATGCCGTCGACGCCCAGCACCTTGCCGGAGTTGCGGTTCTTCAGCCGCCACCAGCCGTCGCCGTTGTCGACCGGCTGCCACAGGTGGTCCGCGGTGCCGTTGTCGGTGAACTGCACCACCAGCGCACTGTCCGCGGTGGACATCCGGTCCACGCCGAGCACCTTCCCGGAGTGGTGGTTGCGGATCCGGTACCAGCCGTCGCCGTTCGGGACCAGGTGCCAGAGGTGGTCGTCGGTACCGTTGTCGGCGAACTGGACCACCCGTGCACTGTCCGTCGTGGACATCCCGTCGACGCCGAGCACCTTGCCGGAGTTGCGGTTCACGATCCGGAAGCCCGCGCCGCCACCGCCCGGCAGCCACGGGTGCCCGTCCGGCGCGGCCGTCGGGAACGACGACACGCGGAGCCGGGCGGCGCCCATCGGGATCAGTGTGACCGTCTCGACCGGGGCTTCGCTGCGGGCCGGTGAGGGCTGCAGCGGCATCACGACGTTCTGGTCGTCCGTGGTCCATTCGGCGATCTTCCGTACGGACGCGGCGATCTTGACCGGGACGGTGTCCGGGGTGAACGGGTTGGCCGGCAGCGGCCCACTGGCCGCGGAGAAGGTCAGCGCGGCATCGGTGGTCAGCCCGTAGTTCCACGGCGTCGTCGCGTGCACGGCGTACTCCGGGAACTGCGCGGTTCCGCCGAGCCGCTCGTAGTTCTCGCCGATCTTCAGCGAGTACGTCAGCGGGCCGTGGTCGACGGACAGCGAGTCGTGGTTCGCCTGCCATGTCCGCGTCGTCGTGCGCTGCGGCAGCGTGAGCGTGACGACGTCGCCGTCCGTCCACGTCCGGTCGATCTTCGTGAAGGACGGCCCGGCCGGGGCCGTCACCGGCGCGCCGGCCACGGTGAGCCGTGGCGCCGTGCACCAGGCCGGGATCCGCAGGTACAGCGGGAACGCGAGCCGCCGTGGCGTGCGGACGGTGAAGGTGATCCGCTCGGAGAACGGGTAGTCGGTGTCCTCCGTGACGGTCACGGAGGTACCGCCCGCGACCTTCGCCGTCACGCTGCTGGCCGCGTACATCGCCGCCGCGAGCCCGTTGTCCGGCGTGGCGAGCCACAGCTCTTCGGTGAAGTACGGCCAGCCCATGCCGTAGTTGTGCGGGCAGCAGCGGTACTGCTCCACACCCGGCAGGTAGGCCTGCATCGGGAAGGTGTTCTGGAACTGGCCTTCGCTCTTCGGCACGTCGTCGAGGTCGACGCTGTTCGCGCTGGTGATGTAGTGCACCGCGCGGCCGGCCGGGTCGAGCGCGGCGGGCAGGGAGTTGAACGCGAGGTCCTCGCAGCGGTCGGCCCACACCGGGTCGCCGGTCAGCCGGGTGAGCAGCTGGTGGCTGGCCATGAACTCGACGATCCCGCACGTTTCGAAGCCCTGCCGCGGATCGCCGAAGCCGGGCCGCGCGTTCTCGTCGCCGGCGAACCCGCCGCCGGCGAACTGGCCGTAGGCCGCCATGATCGTGGCGTAGTCCGAGTAGGTGGCCTCGGTCAGGGACGCGGCGCCGGAGCGCAGCGCGTACTGCGCCGGCTCGCGGAACCCCTGGGCGACGTTGACGTTGTGCAGGCTCGGCAGGTTCCCGACCCAGTTCGCGCCGTAGGCGTGGATCTTGTCGGCGAGGGCGAGCAGGAAGGCGTCGCCGGTGCGGTTGTAGAGCCAGAAGACGCTGTCGAGCCCGTCGCCCCAGCGGACGGACACCCAGCTGGAGTCGAAGGCGCTCTTGCCCTGGGCGTTCATGTACCGGAGGAACCGGGTCATGAACGGGACGATCCTTGCGTCGCCGGTGTACTCCTGCCAGGAGCGCAGCGCTTGCAGCAGCGGCAGGTAGGGCCAGAAGTCCGGACCGCCGTTCAGCTTGGTCCGCAGCATGACCGGGCCGAAGAACCCGTCGGCCTGCTGGGTGGCGAGGATGGCGTCGATCCAGCGGCGGGCCGTCGCCAGCGCCGTCGCGTCACGGGTCACCACCGCCAGGTCGACGTAGCCGCGCAGCCAGTACGGCACCTCTTCCCAGCCCTCGCCTTCGGGGTGCACCCAGCCGCTGGTGGCGAAGTTCAGGTAGCGCGACGTCTCCGGGTAGTGCCCGCACAGGCCGTCGAGCTGCAGCCGCAGCTGCCCGGCGAGCCAGCCGCGGGCGGTGACCGCGCCGGGCGGGAGCCGGAGGAAGGCGGCCGGTTTCAGCGGCGCGGCGTTCGGCGTGTACAGCCCGCCCTTCGCGGGCGCGACCTTCCGGCAGCGCAGCACGGCGGCCCCGGCTGCCGGGGTGTTCGCCCCGGTCAACAGGCTGGCGGCGACGGCTCCGGCGACGAACTGCCTGCGGCTCAGCGACACGGCGACCAGCCTCCGCTCGTCTTTACAACGTTGTAAAAGCCAGTTCTACACCGGCTGATACAACGTTGTAAATCCGCCGTTCGCCGCAGGGCCCCAAGCGCCCCAATGTGGCGTTCGGTGCGTTGGACGCACCGAACGCCACATTGGGTGCGTCCAACGCAACCAACGCCACATTGGGGCGTTCGGGTCAGGCGATGGTGCGGAGACGGCGGAAGGCGAAGAAGACCAGCGCCGCCGTCAGGAGCACGAAGATCCCGGTCTCGATGCCCTGGAAGGTCCAGAACCGGTCGCCCGGCTGGTACCGCAGCCAGTTGTAGGCGCCCGGTCCGGCCCCGGTGTTGCCGCAGCCGCCGGCCGGACAGGGGCCGATCTGCGCGCCCGGCAGCACCAGCTCGCCCGCGGCGTTGCGGACGCCGTTCTCGAGGACCCAATCGCCCGCCGCCGGATTCGGCGTCTGTCCTCCCGGCGGGAACGAGAGGGTCCGTGCCGCAAGGTATCGCGGCCGGGCCAGGACCTCGATCGCCACGCGGACCACCGCGAAGCCGACGAGCGCGATTCCCATGGCGGGCAGCATCTTCCGCCAGTACGTCCCCGCGAAAACGCCGAGAGCGAGCGCGAAGAGCGTGTACGCGACCGGGACCAGCCCTTGGACGTCGAACGCGACGTACGCGAGCCGTCCGCTGGTCGCGGTGACCAGTGGCTGGAACCACCACGACACGCCCAGCGCGTACCCGATCGCCAGCACGACGGTGATCGCGCCGAGCAGGCCGAACTTCACCAGCGCCCAGTGCAGGCGGCTGACGCCCTGGGTCCACACGAGCCGGTGGGTGCCCTGTTCGACCTCGCGGGCGACCAGCGGCGCGCCGAAGAACACGCCGACCAGCACCGGGAGGACGACGAACAGGACGGCGACGAAGGTCAGCCCGCTGAACTGCTGCTCGAACTGGTGCCCCAGGCTTTCGCAGCGCGCCACCGCTTCGGTCTGCGTGATCATCGACGCGCTGCCGAGCGCGGCCCGGCAGGCGGGCAGGCCGAGGCTGTCGTACTTCGCGTGCATGGCCAGGCCGGTGGGCACCATGACCGCGGCCAGCGCGACCAGCGCGCCGAGGGTGAACAGCGCCTGCTTGCGGTGCTGGCGCCAGGTCAGCCAGATCATGCCGGCACCTCCCACGCGGCCGCGCTCACCCGGGCGCCGGCGTCGTCGAGGTGGGCCAGCACCACGTCTTCCAGCGTCACTTCGTGCTCCGTCCACAGTGGATCGATCGGGCCGTCGCCGCGGCGGACCAGCAGCGTCGACTGGCGTTCGGTGTGGCTCGCCCGGACCACGTCCGCCACCCCGGCGATGGACTCGCTGCCCGCCCGCGGGCCGACGAGCGTGCGGTGCGCGTCGAGCAGGTCCTCGACCGCGCCGGTCAGCCGGACGCGCGACGCCCGCAGGACGACCAGGTGGTCGCAGGTCCGTTCGAGGTCGGCGAGCAGGTGGGAGGACAGCAGCACCGTCGTCTCACTGTCGGCGACCGCGCCCATCAGTGCCTGCATGAACTCACGGCGGGCGAGGGGGTCGAGGCTCGCGATGGGCTCGTCGAGCAGGAGCAGCCGGGGGCGCTTGGCCAGGGCGAGCGCCAGTGCGACCTGGGCCCGCTGGCCGCCCGACAGCTTGCCGACCGGCCTGTCCGGCGGGATGCCGAGCCGGGCGAGCCGTTCGCGGGCCAGCGCGGCGTCCCAGCGCCGGCGGTTGAGCTTGCCGCCCATGGTGATCAGCTCGGCCGCGGTGAAGTCCCGGTACAGCGGGGTGTCCTGCGCGACGAACCCGATGTCGGCGAGCACGGACCGCGGGTCACGCCCGAACACGCGCACCTCGCCCGCGTCGGGCCGCAGCAGCCCGACGGCCAGGTGCAGCAACGTCGTCTTGCCCGCCCCGTTCGGGCCCACCAGCGCGACGATCCGCCCGGCGGGCACCTCCAGCGCGCAGTCCCGCAACGCCCAGGCGCGCCCGTACCGCTTGCCCAGCGCGCGGGCTTCCAGCGCCAGCTCCATTTTCCGGACTCCCTACCCCAGTTCGTGCGGCACCCGGGTGCCGCGGATCGTGGTCTCGATCAGTGCCGCGATGTCGTCGGCCGACATGCCCGCGGCCTCGGCGCGCTCCAGCCACGCCACCAGCTCGTCCCGCAGCCGCGCCTGATTGCCCAAGGACGGGCCGGCCAGGCTGCCGGTGACGAACGTGCCCACCCCCGGCCTGCCCTCGGCCAGCCCTTCCAGCACCAGCTCGCGATAGGCCTTGAGCACGGTGTTCGGGTTGATCGCCAGCTGCTGGGCCACTTCGCGCACCTTCGGCAGCTGGTCGCCGGGACGCAGCAGGCCGACCCGCAGCGCCTGCTTCACCTGCACGACGAGCTGCATGTACGTGGCTACCCGCGAGCGGCCGTCGAGGACGAACTCGATCACCCTGCCCACCCTCCTATTGTCTTACGACATTAAGACAACACCCTCGAACGCGGGACTGTCAAGCAGGCGCGGGCGGGCATAGGGTCTCGTCCGGGACTCACACCGGCACCGGGAGGCAGGCATGTCGTTGTTGGACGGGCTCGGCAAGGCGATCGCCGGCGGCGCGATCGAGATCGTCGACCTCACCGCTCCCCTGAGCTCGAGCACGCCGGTTCTGCGGCTGCCGGAGCCGTTCGCCAACACCATCCCGTTCCGGCTGGAGGAGATCAGCCGTTACGACGAGCGCGGCCCGCGGTGGTACTGGAACGACATCCACACCGGCGAGCACACCGGCACCCACCTCGACGTCCCGGTGCACTGGGTGTCCGGAAAGGACGGTCACGACGTCTCGCAGGTGCCACTGAAGTCGCTCGTCGCGCCCGCCGTCGTGCTCGATTTCTCCGCGAAAGCGGCACAGGACCCGGACTTCCTGCTCTCGATCGACGACGTCCAGGCGTGGACGGCCGAACACGGGCCGCTGCCCGACGGCGGCTGGCTGCTCTACCGCACCGGCTGGGACGCGCGCAGCGGCGACCAGGAGGAGTTCCTCAACGCCGACGAAACCGGCTCGCACACGCCGGGCGTCTCGCCGGAGTGCGCGCGGTGGCTCGCCGAGGAAACGCCGATCGCCGGCCTCGGCGTCGAAACCGTCGGCACCGACGCGGGCCAGGCACCCGGGCTCGAGCCGATGTTCCCGTGCCACGAACTCCTGCTGGGCGCGGGCAAGCACGGCCTCACCCAGCTGCAGAACCTGGCTTCGCTGCCGCCGACCGGCGTGCTGCTGGTCGTCTCGCCGCTGCCGATCGTCGGCGGCTCCGGCAGCCCGGCCCGCGTGCTGGCGCTGGTGGAGCGGTGAACGTCGCCGAGGTCGTCGGCCGCACCCTCGCCGGCCTCGGCGCCGGGACGGCGTTCGGCGTGGTGGGCAGCGGCAACTTCGCGGTGACCAACGCGCTGCGCGCGGGTGGCGTCCGGTTCGTCGCCGCCCGGCACGAGGGCGGCGCGGCGAGCATGGCCGACGCCTATGCCCGGGTCAGCGGCAAGGTGTCGGTGCTGTCGCTGCACCAGGGCTGCGGGCTGACCAACGCCATGACCGGGATCGCCGAGGCGGCCAAGAGCCGGACGCCGATGCTCGTGCTCGCCGCCGACTCCGCGGGGGCGTCGGTGCTGTCGAACTTCCGCGTCGACCAGGACGGCCTGGCCGCGGCGGTCGGCGCGGTGCCGGAACGCGTGCACTCGGCCGAGAGCGCGGTCGCCGACACGGTCCGGGCCTTCCGGACCGCGCGGCAGCAGCGCCGGACCGTGGTGCTGAACCTGCCCCTCGACGTCCAGGCACAGCCCGCGACGGCGCAGCCCGCACCGCCGTCGGTTCCGGACCCCGCGCCCGTGCGTCCGGACGCGGGTTCGGTCGCCGAACTGGCGGCGCTGCTGGCCGCGGCCGAGCGGCCGGTGTTCATCGCCGGGCGCGGCGCCCGCGGGAGCCGGGAACCGTTGCGGGCGCTGGCTTCCCGGTGCGGAGCGCTGCTGGCGACGTCCGCCGTCGCGCACGGGCTGTTCCACGGTGACGAGTTCGCGCTGGGCATCTCGGGCGGGTTCTCATCACCGGTGGCCGCCGAGCTGATCACCGGCGCCGACCTGGTCGTCGGCTGGGGGTGCGCGCTGAACATGTGGACCACGCGCCACGGGTCGCTGCTCAGCCCGCACGCGAAGCTCGCGCAGGTCGACGTCGAGCAGGCAGCCCTCGGCGCACACCGCTCCATCGACCTCGGCGTCGTCGGCGACGTCGCCTGCACCGCGTCGGACGTCCTCGCCGTGGCTCAGGAGCGCGAGGGCTACCGGACGAAAGACGTCGCCGCCCGGATCGCGGCCGGGCGCTGGAACGACGTCGAGCACGACGACCTCTCCCGCGGCGGGCGGATCGACCCGCGGACGCTGAGCAAGCTCCTCGACGAGCTGCTGCCCGCGGAACGGATCGTCTCGATCGACTCGGGCAACTTCATGGGTTATCCGAGCGCGTACCTCTCGGTGCCCGACGAACAGGGGTTCTGCTTCACACAGGCGTTCCAGAGCATCGGGCTGGGCCTGGGCACGGCGATCGGCGCGGCACTCGCGCGCCCGGACCGGCTGCCGGTGCTCGGCACCGGCGACGGCGGGCTCCACATGGCACTGTCCGAACTGGACACCGCAGTCCGGCTCGGCCTGCCGCTGGTCGTGATCGTCTACAACGACGCCGCCTACGGCGCGGAGATCCACCACTTCGGCGACGCCGACATGACCACGGTCCGGTTCCCCGACTCCGACTTCGCCGCCATCGGCCGCGGTTTCGGCTGCGCCGGGGTGACGGTCCGGTCCGCCGAAGACCTCTTCGCCGTGCGCGAATGGCTCGCGAGACCGCGCACCGCGCCCCTGGTGATCGACGCGAAGATCGCCGACGACGGCGGTTCGTGGTGGCTGGCGGAGGCGTTCCGGCACTGACCCGCCCTTGACAGCGGCCCGGGCGGGGCTGGATGCTGACCGAGTTGTCCTATAGTCGTAGGTCAATAGGTTATCTCTGGGGAGCTGTCATGCGCTTGGTCAAGACCGTCCCGGCCGTGCTCGCGGCCGCCACGCTGGTGGCCGCACCCGCGGACGCGGGTCAACCGCGACCGCCATCCGATCCCGTCGGCGCCCTGCTCGCCGCCTTCGACACCCATTCGATCGTCGCGAAGTCCAGCCCGGACCCCGGGCCGTTCGTCTTCGACCTCGTCCGCGACCCACGCTTCCCGGGCCGCGTGAACGACATCGTCGTGGAGTGCGGGAATTCGCTTCTCCAGCCGATGCTGGACACCTACATCGCGGGCGGCGACGTCCCGGACATCAGTCACGTCTGGCGGGACACGACCCAGCCGAGCTGCGGGTTCTCGCTGTTCTACGAACAGCTCTTCGCTTTGGTGCGGCAGGTCGACACCAAGCTGCCGGCCGAGCGGAAGATCCGCGTGCTGGCGGGTGACCCGCCCATCGACTGGAGCCGGATCCACAGCGCGGCGGACATGGAACCGTTCCACGACCGCGACGCGTCGATCACGTCGGTGGTGAAGACGCAGGTGCTGCGGAAGCACCGCAAGGCACTGATGTTGTTCGGGCTGGGGCACTTGAAGCACGACGGCGGCAGCGCCGCGGTGGCGCAGCTGGAACGCGAGTACCCGGGTGCGGCGTACGTCATCGCCGATCACTACGGGTTCACCTCGGACAACGCCCGCCTGGAACAGCGTCTGGGTTCGTGGCCGTCGCTGACGCCGATCAAGGGCTCCTGGCTGGGCACGCTCGACACGGCGTACTTCCCGACGAACCGCGAGTACCCGCCCGGCAGCAAGGGTTTCCCCGGCGTGGACGCGTACCTGTACCAAGGTCCCGTCGATCTCTTGCTGCGCGAACCGATGTCGGCCCGCACGCTCCTCGACACCGATTACCTGAACGAACTCCGCCGGCGGGCGACCGCGATCGACGCGCCGCCGGACTCGCTGGAGTGGCCGGAGACGTTCTTCGAGCGGGAACGCACGTCCGGGGTCCTGCTGCGCGGCTAGCCGGGCTGCCAGTCGAAGGGGCGGCGAGCGAGCGCCAGGGCGAGGGCGCTCGCGACGCCGAGGACGCCGGCCCCGAGGAGGACGCCGGTGATGCCGATGAGGCCGGCGGTGGTGCCGGCGAGTGCGGTGAAGACGATGATGCAGATGTCCTGGCCGCTGCGGGTGACGCCGATGAGGCGGCCGTGGAGGTGGCGTGGGGCGCCCTCGTGGAGGGTGGCCAGGAGGATGATGTTGAGGACGTTCCAGGCCCAGCCCCCGGCGGCCCGCAGGAAGACGGCGAGAGCGAGCCAGGGAACGGCGGGCAGGAGGCCGAGCGCCAGCCCGGCGACGGCGTGGCAGGCGACGGTGGACCACTTCGCCGAGGCCCGGCGGCGGAGCAGGCCGACGGTGAAGCCGCCGAGAATGGCACCGACGGCGGTGAAGGTGCTGAGGATGCCGTAGCCGCGCGGCCCGCTGTGCAGGAATTCCGTGGCGTAGACGACCACGAGGGTGTTGCTCGTGCCGAGGATGACGCCGATGACGCACTGCACCAGGAAGGACGTGCGGACGGCGGGTGTGCGCCGGGCGTAGGCGACGATGCCGGTCGCCGTCGCCGTCTCCTCGCGATGAACCCGGCTGCCCGCCGGCAGCGCCACGAACGTCGCCGCGGCGGAAAAGACGAAGGTGGCGGCGTCGATCAGGTAGGCGCCACGGGTGTGCCCGAGGGCGACGAGAGTGCCGGCGAGGAAGGGCGCGGCGAGCTGGCCGAGCCGCCGGGTGGACATGATGACGGCGTTGGCCCGCAGGAACGAACCGGGTTCGGTGAGCGGGATGCAGGCTTGCTGCCCGACGAGCAGCGCCCGCCCGCTGGCCCCGACGACCAGCGCGAGCGCGGCAACGGCCGGAAGCGCGGTGGCGTAGGCGAAGACGACGACGAGCGCGGCGGTGGCGAGGTTGCCGAGGACGAGCCAAGCCCGCGCGGGGAGCCAGTCCACCAGCGTGCCACCGGCGATCGCCCCGACCAGGTTCCCCACGCTGAAGGCGACGAGGACGAAGCCGACGGTACGAGCGGACCCGGTCGAGACGTACAGGCCGGCGACGAACGCCACGAAGAACAGGACATCGCCGAACTCGGCCACCCCGGCGCCGACGGCCAGAGCGGCCACCCGGGAGTTGACGGGTTTGCGGGCCGGCGGAGCGGACGCCGTCATGCCGGGGACTTTCCACCGCTGATCAGGGCTCTTGCCGTGCCGGCTGGCGGATGACCGGTGTTTTCCGGGCTTGGGTCAGCGACGGTGCGGTTGGACACGGGCGAGCCCCCCTCGTTGGTCGGCACGTGTTCTTCGCCCTTCCCATGCTGCAGACGAAGTCCGTCCCCTTCAACCTCGACGGGTTCGGGGAGGTTCAGACCGGCGTGGGTGTAGGCCCGTAGCCGTGTGGCTGCGGGCCTGTCCCGTGTTCGGTTATGCCGCGAAGGGCAGGGGTTGGTGGAGGTTGTTGCGGCTTCGGCCGCGGAGATCGTTCCGGTGTCGCTCAGCAGCGCGGTACCGAGACCCGACTTCAAGTCTGCGAGGGAGATCGCGACCATGACGTGGGCTCGTTCCCCGGCCTGCATGGGCAGGTCCGGGGTGTTTCAACGCCAGGTCGATGGCGTCGGAGAAGGCGTCGCCGTAGCGTTCCCGCGGCGACCGCAGATCCGGGCCCTCGCCGCTGCTGCGACGCTGAGCAAGCGAGTCCAGCAAAGCGCTGGCCCGGGCACCGGCCTCGTCATCCAGCCTGCCGCTGACCTCCCAGATCCCGGTCCGCTTACGCCGCAGCGAGAGTTCCAGGGCAGGGGTGGTGGGTTCGGTGTCGTCGGGTTCGGGACCATCGGGGTCGAGGTGGGCCAGGATCCGGGCCCCAAGGGCGGCGACCTGCCGATGCCTGACCTCCTCCGCGAAGTCCAGCAGGTGCTGTTCGGCGCCGTCGCGGTGTTCGGATGGGATGTCTTGCAGCACGCCGACGATCACATCGATCATCGGATTACTCAGCCGCCCCGACCGAGCCACCACCCCGGTCGCCGCGGCCACTGCCGGGATCGGGGTGCCGTCAAGATTGCGGCCGGGATTGACCGCCCGGGCCCGTCTCACCATCCGCTCAGCCAACGATCTCGGAACATCCGCCAGATGCTCAAGCAACCGAGGCACGGACCGGTAACCAAACAACTCCAACACACCCCGCTGCTCAATCTCCACCAACACCGCACCCAACTCCGCTTCCGCAGACCGCACAGCCGCCAGCAACGAACCGACACGGTCAGCCAAAGCCACCGCCTCGTCCCGCCACATCGCACGTCCGGTCATAACCCCATGATCACCAACAATCGAACACCTGTCATCACACGATCAGGTGCCAATCAAGCAGAAGCGCCACCGCTACAGAACACCCCACGAGAAAGACGGCAGAGAGACTCGGTGCGTGGGGAATCGGCGCCGGCGACCACAAACACAAGCAACCACAGCAAAGCGCCGATTTCCCACGCCACAGCGAAGCCGTCATCTTGAAAACCCAGGAACAGCATGCGAAACCCAAACGTTGGCCTCGACATAGACGGCATAGTCGGAAGAGACGAGGACAGGAGCCAGCGCCCCGGGGACCTCGACAGGACCAGGACGGTCGAAGGGCAACCCGGTCCACCGCCGCCAGTCGGAGAGAGGCGCCTGAACAGTAGCCGAACAAGGCGCAACACCACAGATACGCCCACCGGCCCGGACATGGGTACGCAGCCAGCGATCGACAGGCAGGCCATCAGGTCGTGTCCGTGCGACGTAAGAAGACATGGACATCAAGGGCACCGAAGCCTTGTCCGGCGGCCGAACGGGAATAACGAGCGACCCAAGCCCAGCAGCGGCGACGGCCTGCCGCATCCCCTCGAGCACAGTGCGGGAGTGCCCACGACCCAGATGGTCCGGATGCACGGCGATCTCCAAGGCACAAGCCGTATCCGGATCGACACCGTCGAGCGCATCCTCGGCGGCCCACACGACAACCTCGTCCCACCCGCGGGCAGGGAACGGCGAGCGCGAGCGGAACGGCACCATGATCCCCCGCGCGACGGGCTCATCGCCCTCGAGCAACGCCACGACCAGGTGCGGCCACCGGCGCGCCACCCGGCGGCCGCGCACCAGCAGGCTCGTGAGGCTGCCTGCCATGAACCGCGGGGAATCCGGCGGGTACGGGATCGCGTAGACGGCCTCGGCGAGGTCAGGACGCTGGGCCAGCGTGACGAGCACGTCAGCTCCCCCGCGACCAGGATTCCAGGGCGATCAGCGTCTTCGTGCCGGTCACCTGGTGGTGCCGCCGGATCTCGTCGATCGTCTTCTGCAGGTGCGCCATGTCGCGGACGCGCAGCCACACCAGCGCGTCCGGGTCGCCGGCGATCGTGAACACCGCCTGCGCCTCCGGCATGCGGGTGGTCGTGTGCAGGATCTCGTCGACCTTCGTGTTGCCGACGAACCGCAGCTCGGTGAACGCCTCGATCCCCCAGCCCAGCTTCGCGTGGTCGACCTGGACCGTGAACCCGGTGATCACCCCGGTCTCCCGAAGCCGGTCGATGCGCCGCTTGACCGCTGCCGTCGAGAGCGTGACGCGGCCCGCGATGTCGGACAGCGTCCGGCGGGCGTCTTCACGTAGCAGGCCGAGGATCTCGTGGTCGGTCGCGTCGAGCAGCTCTTCAGGCATGCGTCACAGCGTAGTCGCACGCAAAAAAAAGCGGCAAACGCAATAGTAGCCAAAAGAAGTTTGCGTCCGAAGCGCCAAAACGACACGGCCTGTTGCGCGGCTGTGGCGCACGTCGCATCGTGCCGGAAACGAGGCGAAGGGAGCCGCGCCGTGGAGACGTTCACGCTGGAGGACCGCTACCTGCGGGAAGCGGGGACCGTGCACCTGACCGGGGTCCAAGCCCTGGTCCGGCTGCTGTTCGACCGCGTCCGCCACGACCGCGCCCGCGGCGGCGACCCCGCCGTGTTCGTCTCGGGCTACGAAGGCTCGCCGCTGGCCGGGTACGACCTCGAACTCGCCCGCCGCGCGACGCTGCTCGAGAAGCACGACGTCGTGCACCGGCCCGGGCTCAACGAAGAGCTGGCCGCGACGTCGGTCATGGGCAGCCAGCTCGTCGCGGGCGCCGGCGGCAAACGGGGTGTCACCGGGTTCTGGTACGGCAAGGCGCCCGGCCTCGACCGGGCCACCGACGCCCTCCGCCACGCCAACCTGGCCGGCACCGACCCGCGCGGCGGCGCGGTCGCGCTCGTCGGCGACGACCCCAACGCGAAGTCCTCGACCGTGCCCTGCGCATCCGAGCTCGCCCTCGCCGATCTCGCGATCCCGGTCTTCTTCCCCGCCGACTCAAGCGACGTCCTCGACCTCGGGATGCACGCGGTCGAGCTGTCGCGGGCCAGCGGGTTGTGGACGTCACTGAAGATCGTCGCGAACGTCGCCGACGCGTCCGGCACCGCGACCGTCAATCCACAGTGGAACGCACCGGAGATCGGCAAGGGCTACCGGCACACGCCGACGTCGCGGCTGCTCGGCAAGAGCCTCGCCGAGCTGGAACGCAGCCTCTTCACCGTCCGGCTGCCCCTGGTCACGGAGTACCTGCGGGCAAGCAAGATCAACCGGATCACCGCCCGCGGACCCGCCGACCGGATCGGCATCGTCTCCGCCGGGAAGTCCTTTTTGGACGTCCGGCAGGCCCTGCGCGCCCTCGGCCTGAACGAGGAAACGCTCAAGAAGTACGGCATCCGCGTACTCAAGCTCGGTGCGATCCACCCCCTCGAGCCGGCCATCGTCCGCGAGTTCGCCGACGGCCTCGAGGAGATCGTCGTCGTCGAGGAGAAGCGCGCGTTCGTCGAAACCGCGCTCAAGGAGATCCTCTACGGCGTTCCCGGGGCGCCGAGGATCACCGGCAAGAAGGACCTCGACGGCCGGACGCTGTTCACCGAGCTCGGCGAGCTGGACCCGGACGGCATCGCCGCCGGCCTGGCCAAACGCCTGCCCGCGGGCATTCCGCCGGTCGAGGCGTACCGGGGACGCCGTCGCCGCGAGCGCATCTCGGTGCCGCTGCTCGCGCGGACGCCGTACTTCTGCTCGGGCTGCCCGCACAACTCGTCGACGAAGGTCCCGGAAGGCACGCTGGTCGGCGGCGGCATCGGCTGCCACACCATGGCCTTGTTCATGGAGCCGGACCAGGTCGGCACCGTCCTCGGCGTGACGCAGATGGGCGGCGAGGGCACCCAGTGGATCGGCATGGCGCCGTTCGTCGAGGCCGAGCACTTCGTCCAGAACATCGGCGACGGCACGTTCACGCACTCCGGCAGTCTCGCCGTGCGCGCGGCGGTCGCCGCCGGGGTCAACGTCACGTACAAGCTGCTCTACAACTCCGCCGTGGCGATGACCGGCGGCCAGGACGCCGTCGGCGGGCTGCCGGTCGAGAAGGTCGCGGAACTGCTGCTCGTCGAAGGCGCGAAGCGGGTCGTGATCACCACCGACGCCCCGGCGAAGCGCCGCAAGCTGCCCGCCGGTGTCGAGGTCCGCGACCGCTCGGAACTGCTGGCCACGCAAGAGGAACTGGCCGCGATCAAGGGCGTCACCGTGCTCATCCACGAGCAGGAGTGCGCGGCCGAGAAGCGCCGGAAACGCCGTCGCGGCAAGCAGGCCGCGCCCGCGACGCGCGTGGTGATCAACGAGCGCGTCTGCGAGGGCTGCGGCGACTGCGGCACCAAGTCGAACTGCCTGTCCGTGCAGCCGGTGACGACCGAGTTCGGCCGCAAGACCGCGATCCACCAGTCGTCGTGCAACGTCGACTACTCGTGCCTCGCCGGCGACTGCCCGTCGTTCGTCACCGTCGTGCCGACCGGGCGCAAGCAGCGCCGGAAGCTCGCCGACCTGGCCGCCGACGCCGTCCCGGCGCCGCCGATGGAGAAGCAGGACTTCACCGTCCGGATCACCGGTATCGGCGGCACGGGCGTGGTCACCGTGACGCAGATCCTCGCCACCGCCGCGGTGCTCGACGGACGGCACGTCCGCACGCTCGACCAGACCGGGCTCGCGCAGAAGGGCGGCGCGGTCGTCTCCGACCTGAAGGTGACGGCGGAACTCCTCGAGCAGGCCCCGAAGCTCGCCACCGCGGAATGCGACCTCTACCTGGCGTGCGACGCGCTCGTCGGGGCGGACGCGGCGAACCTCGCCGTGGCCGATCCGGCCCGCACGACCGCGGTCGTCTCCACCACCGAGGTCCCGACCGGCCGCATGGTCGTCGACACGACGGTGTCCTTCCCCGACCCCGGCAGCGTCCTCGCGCCCATCGACGCCGCCGCCTCGCGCACGGTTTCGCTGGACGCCCGCGGCCTGGCCGAGACGCTCTTCGACGACGACCAGTTCGCCAACGTGCTGCAGCTGGGCGCCGCCTACCAGACCGGGGCCATCCCGCTCCCGGCCGCCGCCATCGAGCGGGCGATCGAGCTCAACGGCACCGCGGTCGCGGCGAACCTGCAGGCGTTCCGCCGAGGGCGTCAGCTCGTCGCCGCCCCGGAAGCGCTGACGACCCGCCCCGCACCACCGCGTCCGGTCGCGCAGCCCGCCGCGCGGGCGCTGGTGCACGCCGAGGCCGGCTCCGAACTGGCGCGGCTGCTCGACATCCGGGTCCCCGACCTGGTCACCTACCAGGACGAGGCCTACGCCCGCGCGTACGCCGAATTCGTCGAGCAGGTGCGAGTGCTGGAGGACGGGCCGACGGAGATCACCGAAGCCGTCGCGAAGCACCTGTACAAGCTGATGGCGTACAAGGACGAGTACGAGGTCGCCCGGCTTTCGCTGGACCCGGCGTTCACCGCCGGGCTCGAGGAGGAGTTCGGCGACGGCACGCGGTACGCCTTCCGGCTGCACCCGCCGGTGCTGCGGGCGCTCGGGATGCGGCGCAAGGTCGGCCTCGGCCCGTGGTTCCGGCCGGCTTTCCGGCTGCTGCACGCGCTGCGGCGGCTGCGCGGCACCCGCTTCGACCCGTTCGGCCGGGCGCACGTGCGGCGGGTCGAGCGCGAGCTGATCGACGACTACCGCAGCGTCGTCCTGAAGGCCCTGAAGGACGTCGACCGGGAGCGGGTGCTGGCGCTCGCCGAACTCCCGGACGTCGTGCGCGGCTACGAGGACGTCAAGCTGGCGAACGTGGCCCGGTACCGCGAGCGGCAGGCCGAACTCCTCACGCGCGCAGGTAACTGAGCATCGACTGGGTTTCGTCGGGGACGCGCAGCTTCGCGCTGACGTCCCCGGCGTGCCGCCGCGCGGCTTCGGTGCCGATGCCGAGCAGCCGTCCGATCGTCGGCACCGAATGGCCTTCGGCCAGCAGCGCCACGACCTCGCGTTCGCGCTCGGTGAGCGTCGCCACCGGGTCGCCGGGCCGTGGCCGGGACAGCTGGACCGCGACGACGTCCCGGTCCAGCACCGTGCCTCCGGCGGCGACGCGCCGCAGCGCGTCGAGGAACTCGTCGGGCTTGCCGACCCGCTCCTTCAGCAGGTAACCCGCTCCCCCGCCGCCGGCGGCCAGGAGGTC
The DNA here is from genome assembly GCF_040640995.1 of Amycolatopsis sp. NPDC021455. Taxonomy (NCBI): domain Bacteria; kingdom Bacillati; phylum Actinomycetota; class Actinomycetes; order Pseudonocardiales; family Pseudonocardiaceae; genus Amycolatopsis; species Amycolatopsis sp. NPDC021455. Next base: position 95,949 of record NZ_JBFACT010000022.1, read on the forward strand.
ACCCGCGTAGCCGTCTTCGACGAACGCCGAAAGCGCGAGGATCGCCAGCCCCGGCATCCGGCGGCGTGCCTCGAGGGCGGCGCGGAGTCCTTCGTCGGTGAACGTCGGCGGCATCCGGACGTCGACGACGGCCAGGTCCGGCGCCTCCGCCTCGACCGAAGCCACCAGCTCGCCGGGGTGGTCCACAGCGGCGACGACGTCGAAGCCCTCGCTGCTCAGGAGCAGCACCAGCCCCTCCCGCAGCAGGGCGTCGTCCTCCGCGATCACGATGCGCACGGCGGCTGCCTCCTCGCGTCCACGTGGTCTCCCCTGCCTGGATGCACGGACGCGGGGACGGAACCGTTCAGCTGTCCGCGGACCAGCCGCTCAGCCGGGTCAGCAGGCGCTCGAGCACCTGCGGGTCCGCGGCCACCGGCTCGCCGGAGACCGGCTCGTCGACCAGGGTCCGGCGGTCCTGCCGCCGCGGCAGGCGCACCTGCCGCGCGGTCATCCCGCCCGGGAGCGGCAGTTCGCACCACGTGGTGCGGCCGCCGCCGTCGGCGGGCGAGACGCCCACCCGCTCGCCGAGCCGGGCCTGCGGTTCCGGCCGTCCGGGCACGTCGTCGTCGACCTCGATCGAGAGCACCTCGGCGTGCAGCCGCAGCCGCAGCGTGACGAACGCGGGCGCCTTCGGGTCACTGGCCTCGATCACGGCCCCGACCAGCCGTTTCGCGGTGCCGGTCACCTGCTCCAGCATCGGCAGGAGTGACCAGTCGGTGAGAATCAGGCGGACGAACAGTTCCGTCACCGGCAGCGCGCTGGGCTGCGCGACGAGCCGGATGTCGTCCATCTGGGAGGTGTGCGCGCTCAAACCCGACCTTCCTCGCCCAGGTGCGGCCTGTGCCGCGCCGTGTCAGTCCGCCCGCCGCGGCACGGTACCGCCCGGGCCGGGCGTTGCTACCGTCGGGGCCATGGGTGAGCCGGCCGAGGACGAGGCACTACGCACCGAACGGCTGCTCGACGCGCAGGCGAAGGCGGTCGAGCTGTTCGCGGAGGTCGCCGAACGCGGCATCCTCGCCCCGGGTGTCCGGGAGACGGAGGCGAGCGACGCGATCCGCGACCTGGCCGGTGACCTGCTCGGCATCCGCCGCTACTGGCACAAGCGGATCGTCCGGGCCGGGGTCAACACGCTGCGGCCGTACCGCGAGAACCCGCCGGACCGCGTCCTCGGCGAAGACGACATCGCGTTCGCCGACTTCGGCCCGATCTTCGAGGACTGGGAAGCGGACTTCGGCCGGACGTTCGTGCTGGGCGGCGACCCCGTCAAGCACCGGCTGCGTGACGCCTTGCCACGGGTGTTCGACGCCGGCCGCGCGTACTTCGCCGCGCGGCCGGACATCACGGGTGCCGAGCTGTACGCGCACATGGTGGAGCTGGCGCGGGAGGCGGGCTGGGAGTTCGGCGGCGAGATCGCGGGCCACCTGGTCGGGCAGTTCCCGCACGAGACGATCGACGGCGCCCGCATCGAGTCCTACATCGCCCCCGGCAGCGACGGCCCGATGCGGCGCCCGGACTCGGCCGGGCACGCGTCCCACTGGATCCTCGAGGTGCACCTCGTGGACCGGGAGCTGGGCATCGGCGGGTTCTTCGAGCAGCTCCTGGACATCGGGCCGAGCGCCGCGGACTCCTGACCGCCGCGCCCCGAGCGCCCCAATGTGGCGTTCGGTGCGTCCAGCGCACCCAATGTGGCGTTCGGTGCGTTGGACGCAACCAACGCCACATTGGGGCGTTTGAAGCCGGTCAGACGCGGGCCGGGACCCACAGCTCGTCGATGGCGCGTTCCGCCGCCGCGAGGCTCTCCTCGGCCAGGGGGATGAGTTCCGCCATCCCCGGGCGGACCGGCGCCAGCGTCAGCTCCGCCGTGATGAACCGCGGCTCCAGGCCGGTCAGCGAGACGCCGTGGGGCAGCCACTGCTGGGCGTGGTCCCAGCCTTCGCGGGGCGTGCCGTCGCCGTACCCGCCGCCGCGGGAGGCCAGCACGATGAACTCGCGGCCGCCGAGCAGGCCGGTGTAGGTCTCGTGGTCGACCGACAGCCCCGGGGCGATGAGGTGGTCGACCCACGTCTTGACGCTGCTCGGCGCCCCGAAGTTGTACAGCGGCAGGCCCAGCAGCACCGTGTCGGCCGCCTTCACCTCGCCGACGAGCTCGACGGTCCGGGCCCACCTCGCCGCCTGCTCCGGGGTGTGCTGCTCCGGCGGGATCCGGTCGGCAAGGCCGCCGGCCGCGTCGAGGTGGGGCAACGGGTTCGCGCCCAGGTCGCGGTAGGTGACCGTGCCGTCCGGGTGCGCGGCCCGCCACGCCGCCGCGGCCCGCGCGGTGAGCCGGCGGCTCACCGAACCGTCGCCCTGGATGCTCGAGTCGATGTGGAGGAGATGCGCCATGTCGTTAGCCGTCCATATATCGTTGATGTAGGGCAAACTATTAATAGCACATCGACTATTGCCGTGCCCATATACTGGACGGATGAGCTCGCTGCCGGTCGTCAACCAGCCGCCCCACCGGTGCGGTGCCCTGGTCGACCACCTCGCCCGCCGGCTCCGGCTGCGCAGCGAATCCGTGCTGGCCCCCCTCGGGCTGCGGCCGCGGCACCTCATCCCGCTCACCGTCCTGCGCGACCGGGGCGGCAGCGCGCAGCAGGACCTGGCGAAGTTCCTGGAAATGGACGGCACCAACGTCGTCACCCTGCTCAACGAGCTCGAGGCCGAGGGCCTGGTCGAGCGGCGCCGCTCCCCCACCGACCGCCGCCGTCACCTCGTCGAGCTCACCGACGTCGGCGCGAAGCTGCTCGCGCGCGCCGAGTTCGCGCTCGCCGCGGTCGAGGACGAGGTCTTCCAGACGCTCAGCCACGACCAGCGCGAGACGCTCTACGCGCTCCTGCAGCAGGCGGCGACCCGGACCGGCACGGAAGCCTGCCGGGAAAACATCGACGGCTGCTGAGCTTCAGTCCGACGGCGGGAAGAGCCGCGGCAGGAACCCGAGCATCAGCGCCGACCAGGTCACGTGCGTCAGCAGCGGTGCCTGCACTCCGCCCGACCGGTGGCGTTGCGCGGCGAAGAGCGTCCCCATCACCGCCGACGCCAGCACCAGCGCGGGATTCCTCGTCGCCGTGGTCGAAAGCACGTACACCACGGTGGACCCCCGCGCGCCGAGAGCGTCGTAGAGCGGGCCGCGGAAGAACACCTCCTCCGCGGCGCCCGTGACGAGTGTCGCCACCGCCACGGAGACCGTCGGGCCGCGGTGGGCGTGGTCGAGCACGCCGGCGATCGCGCGGCGCAGCGGCGGGATGCGCCGGGCCACCAGGGCGCAGCCGTAGAACACGCCGAACGCGCCCGCGGCCGCGGCGACCGGCTGGACGACGTCCCGCCGGCCCCGCGGCACCGGCCCGGCCGCGCGGGCGCCGGCCAGCCACGTCGCCGCGACCGAGGCGGTGAGGACGGGGAACCGGCGCGACCCGGGACGGCTGGCCAGCGACGCGCCGAGCAGCCCGGACCCGGCGGCCGTCACGCCGGCGAGGACCGCCTTCACACCGTCCGCCTGCTCTTCGCCCGCTCGCCCAGTGCCTGCAGCACGGCGTCGTCGTAGCCCGTCGGCTCGAACTCGACGATCCGGCGGATCGCGTCGTCGCGGACGACGACCTCGTTGGTCATCGAGTCGATCAGCGCCCGGCCGGTCGTGACGTCGATGCTCGTCACCAGCGAAAGCCAGTACGACGACAGCCGCGGGGAAAGCAGCGGCACCGGCAGGATCAGCAGCGGCCTGCCCTCGATCGCCGCGACACGCTGCAGCATGTCCCGGTACGCCAGCACCTCCGGGCCGCCGATGTCGAACGTCCGCCCTGCGGCCTCCGGGTGGTCCAGGACGCCGACCAGGTAGCGGACGACGTCGGCGACCGCGATGGGCTGGGTGCGGGTGCCGACCCAGCGCGGGGTGACCATCGCCGGCAGGTGCTCCACCAGCTGGCGCGTCAGCTCCCACGACGTGCCGCCGTGGCCGATCACGATCCCGGCGCGCAGCACCGTGACCGGGACGCCGGTCTCGCCCAGCAGCCGCTCGACCTCGCGGCGGCTGGCCAGGTGATCCGACAGCGAGTCGTCGTCGTCCCCGAGACCGCCGAGGTAGACGATCCGGCGCAGGCGCGCGTCCGCCGCCGCGCGGGCGAACGCGCGCGCGGCGTCCGCGTCGCGGCGCTTGAAGTCCGCACTGTCGAGTGAATGCACGAGGTAGTAGGCGGCATCGGCGCCCCTGAGCGCGTCACGCAGGGAACCGACGTCCGCGACGTCGCCGCGGACGGCTTTCCCGGCACCGCGGTACTTCGCGGGCCGGCGGGTCATGGCGAGCACCTCGTGCCCCGCCGCTTCCAGCGCGGGGCACAACCGGGCGCCGACGAACCCCGACGCCCCGGCCACCAGCACCCGCATGCCCCCGACGTTAGCCGGGACGGCCTTCGCCCGCAGGCCGTCCGCGGCCGGCGAAGCAGACCGCGGCGACGACCACCGCACAGCCGATCAGCTGCGCCCACCCGGGCGTCTCCCCGAGCAGACCGACGCCCAGCAGCACCGCGCCGACCGGCTGCAGCAGCATGAGCGTCGCACCGGTGGTGGCGGACATCCGCGGCAGCGCGGCGGAGATGAGCAGCCAGCCGGCGAGCTGGCCGACCCCGGCGAGCGCGAGCAGCCAGCCGAACGCGGGCCAGCCGGGGGCCAGGTCGAGCGTGCCGCTCGGGAGGCCGAGCACGACGGCGACCACGCCGGCCGACACCGTCGCCAGCACCAGCGAGTGCGCCTGTGTGCCCCTACCGCCGCTGAGCCGGATCAGGAACAGGTAACCGGCGTACCCGGCGCCGGCGAGCAGCGCGGCGACGGCGCCGGTGACCGGGTCCGGGCCGAACGAGCCGGTGCCGGCGAACCCGCCGGCCAGCACGACGCCGCCCAGCAGGACGGGTGCGGTGACGAGGAACCGCTTCGACGGCCGTTCCGCCAGGAACGCGAACGCCAGCAGCGGCACGATCACCACCTGCACGGCGAGGAGCACCGTCGCGATGCCGGCACCGACCCGCGGGATCGCCTCCCCCCAGAGCACGAAGTCCAGGCCGAGGCCGGTACCGGCCAGCAGGGGGAACAGCACACGGCGGCGCTGCCCCGGGCCCGCCTTCCGCCGTTCGCGCGCGGCGAGCGCGATCAGGACCGGCAGGGCCAGCAGGCAGCGCCAGAACGCACTCGTGGCGCCGCTGGTGTGCGAGACCTTGATGAAGACCGACGACAGCGAGATGCAGAAGCTGCCGAGCGCGGCGAGCAGGCGCGGGTCGAGGCGCCGGGTCAACGAGGGAGCCGGGTGGGGCGCGGTCGTGGTCACCCCTTCAGCCTGGTGGCCCCGACTGTCAACGACAAGCGAATGTTTCTGCGCGGAATTCGGTAGGATCGCTACCGTGTTCGGACTCGAGCGGATGCGCGCGCTGCACGCCGTCGCCACCCAGGGCTCGGTCGCCGCGGCGGCCGCGGCCCTGCACGTCACACCGTCGGGGGTGTCGCAGCAGCTGGCGAAGCTGGAACGGGAGGCGGGCCAGCCCCTGCTGGAGCCCCGCGGCCGCGGCGTCCGGCTGACGAAAGCGGGCCAGGTGCTGGCCGGGCACGCCGAGCGGATCCTCGCCCAGGTCGCCGACGCGAAAGCGGACCTGGAGCTGCTGCGGGAAGACGTCATCGGGCCGCTGCGGATCGGCGCGATCCCGACGACGGTGCACGCGCTGCTGCCGCCCGCGCTGGCCACCCTCGCCGAACGGCACCCGCGGCTGGAGGTGACGCTGCACGAGGGCGAGGCGGAGCAGACGATGCCCCGGGTGCCGGCCGGCGACCTCGACGTCGCGGTGGTGGAGAGCTGGACGGACCGCCCGACGGTGATCCCGCCCTCGACCACGCGCGTCGAGCTCTTCTCCGACGTCGCGGACCTCGCCCTGCCCGCCGGGCACCGGCTCGCCCGCCGCCGGACGGTCGATCTGTCCGAAGTGGACGATGTGCCGTGGATCGGCTGGAGCGCCGGGTCCGGCTGCTACGACTGGCTGGTCCAGGTGCTGCGCAAGCAGCGGCTGGAGCCGCGGATCAGCTGCACGGTCGGCGGTTACCCGACGCAGCTGGCGCTCGTCGCGGGCAACGTCGGCGCGGCACTCGTGCCCCGCCTGGCCCGTGACCGGGTGCCCGAAGGCGTCCGCATCCTGGCCACGCGCCCGGCTTTGACCCGGACGATCCACGCGATCTGCCGGGCGGGCGAGGAAGACCACGGCGCGGTGCGCGCCTGCCTGGACGCGCTGCGGGCGGCGTCCGCACGGTTCGTGAGCGCGGGGCGCCCGATCAGCTGACCCCCGCAGCTCTGCAGCCACACCCGGATGTCTTGAACGACTCGTTCCTGTCGTCAGGCGACAGGAACGAGTCGTTCAAGACGTCGGCGTCTGCGGTGGCCGGCTGAGCCGCTCGGCCATCTCGGTCACCAGCTTGCCCGGGCGCCGGTGGTGGACCAGGAAGATCTCCCGCACCGGCCGCGCGTCCACCGCGTCCCGCACCTCGACGCGGGCCGCGCCCACCCGGCCGAGCACGCTCTCCGGCACGAACGCGATCCCCAGCCCGGCTTCGACCAGCGCCAGGATCACCTGGTAGTCCCGCGTTTCGTAGGCGACCCGCAACGCCACCCCCGCGGTGCCGGCCAGCTGCTCCAGGCAGGCGCGGTTGGGCACGCCCGGGCTGCCGGAGATCCAGTCCTCCCCGGCCAGCGCCCGCAGCGTGAGCCGGCGGACGCGGGCCTTCGCGTGCCCCTGCGGCAGGATCAGCCGGAACCGCTCCGAGCGCAGCAGCGACCGCGTCAGCCCGCGCGGGTCGGGCAGCGGCGCCCCCGGGTAGCGGTGGGTGATCAGCAGGTCGAGGTCACGCGAGCTGACCAGGCCGTAGCCGTCGGGCGGTTCGAGGTCCAGCAGCCGCAGCGCCACCGCGGGGTGGTCGCGGCGGAACCGCGCGAGCGCGGCGGGCACCAGCGTCATGCCCGCGCTGGCGAACGTGCCGACGGTGAGCTGCGCCGGCTCCTCGCCGAGCAGCGCGCGGACCGTCCGTTCGGCGGTGCGCAGCTCCCCGGCGATCGTTTCCGCGTGGGCGAGCAGTGCCTCGCCGACCGGCGTCAGCGACACTCCGCGCGGGTTGCGGTTCACCACCGGCGCGCCGACGTCCCGCTCCAGCTTCGCCAGCTGCTGCGAGACCGCGGACGGCGTGAACGAAAGCCGCTGGGCCGCCCCGGCGATCGAACCGGCGTGCGCGACCTCGGCGAGCAGGGTCAGGCGGTGGGCGTCGAGCACGTCAGCCTCCAGCCGTAAGCAACGCTAACGCGAGCATAGGAGACGCCGCTGGTGCTTACGGCTCGCGGCGCGCATGCTGGGGCCATGATCAGCACTGTCGATGTCGAGCAGGCGGCCGCGCGGATCCGGGGCCGCGTCCGCCGGACCCCGGTGTTCACCGCGGACGACGGCGTGTGCTTCAAGCTGGAGCAGCTGCAGCACACGGGGTCGTTCAAGGCGCGCGGCGCCTTCAACCGGATCATCGCCGCGGGTGAGCTCTCGGCGGCCGGAGTGGTGGCCGCCTCGGGCGGCAACGCCGGTCTCGCCGTCGCCTACGCCGCCCGCGAATTCGGCGTGACCGCGCGGGTTTTCGTGCCGGAGACCGCCCCCGTGGTGAAGGTGGCGAAACTGCGGCAGCTGGGCGCGGCCGTCGAACTGGTCGGCGAGAAGTACGCGGAAGCCCACGACGCCGCCGTGAAGCACGCGGCGGACTCCGGCGCGCTCTTCTGCCACCCCTACGACCAGCCGGACATCTGTGCCGGGCAAGGAACTCTCGGCCGTGAGCTGCTGGAGCAGGCCGGCGAGCTGGACACGATCCTCGTGGCGGTCGGCGGTGGCGGGCTGCTGGCCGGCATCGCCGCCGCGGTCGAGGGCCGGGCGCGGGTGGTCGGCGTCGAGCCGCGCACGTGCCCGGCGCTGAACGCGGCGCTGGCCGCGGGAGCGCCGGTGCCGGTCGAGGTCTCCGGCGTCGCCGCCGACTCGCTGGGCGCACCCCGGCTCGGCGACATCGCGTTCGCGGTGGCCACCCGCACCGGCGCCGGTTCCGTGCTGGTCGACGACACCGCCGTCCTCGAGGCGCGCGCGGCGCTGTGGGACCGCTACCGCCTCGCCGTCGAACCCGGTGGGGCGACGGCGTTCGCGGCCCTGCTCGGCGGCGCCTACCGGCCGACGCCGGGCGAACGGGTCGCCGTCGTGCTCTGCGGCGCCAACACCGACCCCGCGACGCTCACTTCCCCGCCAGCCGCGCCACCACCGGGGCGAACTGCTCGATGAACGCGCCGTTGACGCTGATGTAGGACACGCCGAAGGCTTCACGGCGACGTTCGAGTTCCTCGACCATGGCGTCGACGTCGCCCCGCAGCATCCCCAGCGAGTCGCGCTCGATCAGCGTCTCGGCGTCGACGCCGATGAAGCCGCGGATCCACGGCGGGATCTCGTCGCCGACGACCCAGATGTTCATCGCGAACTCGAGGTCGCGCTCGCCGGCCGCCGCGCGGATTTCCGCCACGTACTCCGCCATTTCTTCGCGGGTCGTCAGCACACCACCGGCCAGCGTGACGATGTCGGCCTTCAACCCGGCGAGGCGGCGCACCTTCGGCCCGCCGGCGGCGATCATGACCGGCGTGTGCGCGTCGCCGTCGAGCCGGCGCACGTGGTCGATCGTCTCGGAGATCGAGTCGAGGCGTTCCTGGCCGGTGCCGTAGGGCAGCCCGAGCTCTTCGGCCTGCTGCCGCATTTCCGGCCGCCCGGTGCCGAGGCCGAGCTCGAACCGGCCGCCGGTGACGACGGTCAGGCTGTGCGCTTCCCAAGCCGCGGCCCGCGCGGTGCGCAGCGGGCTCGCCAGGACGAACGAGCCGACGCGCAGCTCGGTCGTCGCCGCGGCGGCGGCCGCGAGCGCCGCGGTCGGCGTCGGCATGTTCAGGTTGTCCGGGCACAGCAACGTCGAATAGCCGAGCTCTTCGGCGCGGCGGGCGGTGGCGAGCCATTTCGCGGCCCCTTCGGTCGCGCCCGCGACCACGCCGAACCGGAACGCCTTGTCCGTCATCGAAAACACCCCCGGTGTGTTGGTCCTTCGAGCAAACCACCGGTGCGCCCGGCCGTGCCACCACGGCCGGGCGCGCGCCCGGCGTCAGCCGCGCTGGTACTCCTCCCAGGTGACCTTGGTGACCTGCGGGCCGTCGTCGGGGTCACGGTGCGCGAGGCCGTTCATGCCCAGGTAGTAGTCGCCGGTCTGGTTCTGCGCACCCGGCGACAGGTCCGGGTCGGAGATCGCCATCGCGTGGATGTGGTACTCGAAACTCGGCGGCGTGCGGAGCCAGGCCGCGAAGCCGACCTTCCGCAGCGCCGTCAGGAGCTTCGTGCGGTTCGCCGACGAAATGCCGGACACCGAGATGTCCATCGCGCCGCCACCGTCGTGCGTGCCGGCCGAAGCGTCGACACCACCGGGGTTGTACGAGCCCTGCGTGAGGGTGACCTGCGAGCCGTAGATCCCTTCCGCGGCCACGAGCATCGCCTTGGTGCGGGTGTTGAGGGTCTTGCTGTGGTAGGTCACCTGGCTGCCGGCGGAAATCGGGTTCGTGACCGTGTACCGGCCTTCGCCCAGCTTCTCCAGCGACGTCTTGCCCGGCAGGCCGGACGCGTCGAGCCCGGTGTAGCCCAGCGACTTCTGGTACTTCGCATACGCCTCGATGGTGCTGCTGCCGAAGTAGCCGTCGACGTACTGGCTCGCCAGCAAGCCCTTCGCCTGCAGCGCCTGCTCGACGAGCAGGACGCTGTCGTGCGCGCCCGGCGTCAGGGTGTCGTCCGCGCGGCGCGGGTCGATCTGGGCCGCCTTCAGGACGGACTCCATGTTCGCCGTCGGCAGCGCCGTCGTGACCGCGGTCTCGGCCTGAGCCGGTGCGGCCACAGCAAACGTGGCTGCGGTGAGCGCCGTCAAGACGGCGGCCTTCGTGAACATCCTTGTCCTCCATGCTTGGATTTCGCTTACGGGGAAAAGGATCACGCAACCGGATACAAGGGACGTACAAACCGGATCCGCCCCAACGGGATTCTTGTAGACGTCCACAAAGGACACGTCGGGTCACCCTCGGTCGCCAGGTGACACCAGAGCGTTGTGGCGAGAAGTAATGCCGCCCACACCGGTTGGACGTTTCCGCTGGTCCAAGCGTGTCATCGAGTGTCACGGAGAGTTCGGGCGCTCCCGAGCTGGACGTTGTCGTGTTCGTTTCGTAACCTGTTCGAGATCTCGCGGCCCCCGGTCGTCACGAGACGGCGACGCGAGATCGCCGCCGATACCCCCTGCCGGGTACCGCACCCCACTGCGCGCTCTCACCTGTTGCGGTCCAGCGCGCGCCGGGGACGGGCGAGGCCCCCGACTCGCCCTGCCGGTACCCGTCGGCGGCCGATCAGCAAAGGAGACCCGCGCGAGAATGCGTTCGCATCCGATCAAGCGCGTGGTGTCAGGTGCCCTCGCCGCGGCTTCGGTGATCACCCTCGTCACCGTGGCCCAGCCGACGGCCACCGCCGCCCCCGTCCCCGTCCTCCAGGCGCCGCCCACCGGGTCGGACGCCCTCGCCAAGTACCGCGACCTCGCGGCACAGGCGGAAAAGCTCAACGAAGACCTGCTCCGCGCGCAGGACGACCTGACCGCGAAGCAGGCCCAGCTCGACAAGGCCAACGCCGACGTCACCGCCGCGAAGAACAGTGGCGCGCAGGCCATCGAGGCGAAGCGGAAGTACCAGTCCGAAGTGGACGAGTTCGCCGGCGCGTCGTTCACCAGCGGCGTCCAGATGAACAAGCTGTCGGCCCTGCTGGCCGGCACGTCGACGCAGGACTTCCTGGACCGCTCGGCGGCACTCGAGGTCATCGCGACCGACAAGAACGCCGCGATGGACAACCTCACCACCGCGGCCGACAAGGCCGCGGTCGCGGAGAAGACGGCGGCCGACGCGGCGAAGCGGGCGCAGGACGCCCGGGACGCGGCGGCGAAGCTGACCTCGGACATCCAGGCCAAGAAGAAGGACCTGCAGGCCCAGATCGACCAGATCGAGGCCCAGAGCCGCAACCTGAGCAGCGCCGACCGGGCCGCCCAGCGGGACACTGGCGGTTCGGCGCCCACCGTCAAGGCACCCACCGCGGCCGCGCAGACCGCGGTCAACGCGGCGCTGAGCAAGCTCGGCAGCGCCTACGTCTGGGGCGCCACCGGGCCGAGCACGTTCGACTGCTCCGGCCTCATGCAGTGGGCGTACAAGCAGGCGGGCATCAACCTGCCCCGCACGTCGTCGGCGCAGGCCGGCTTCGGCACGCCGGTGTCGCGGGACCAGCTGCAGCCGGGTGACCTGGTCGCCTACTACTCCCCCGTGTCCCACATCGGGATGTACATCGGCGACGGCAAGATGGTGCACGCGCCGACGAGCGGCGACGTCGTCAAGATCTCGCCGCTGCTGAGCGAGTACGCGGGCGCGACCCGGCCGACGGCCTGAGTTCGCGCGGGTGCCCCGGTCCGGGAGGTGTAGAAATCCCGGAACGGGGCACTTTCCGCGCATGGTCGACAACTACGACGCCGCGACGGTCGAGGCCGTCGGCGAGGTCACCGAGGCGCTCGAGACGATCGAACGCGCCCGCGGGCACCTCTACTCGTTCCACCAGCTGACCGGCAGCGCGGACCTGGCGCTCGGCGCGGCCGTGGAGAAGCTGGAGAAGGCCGGCCACACGGACTGGGCGCGGCGGATCTCCGAAGAGCTGATCGGGCTCAACGTGTTACCCGATCGGTGGACATTCCAGGTCGTCGAAGAGTACGACGACGGCTACTACAAGACGTGCCGCGACTTCGAGCGCGAGTTGCTGGCCGCCCTCACCGACGGCCGCCGCCACCTGCACGAACAGCAAATGAAGGACGACCGCCGCACGCACGGCAGGCCGGGTCACGAGGCGGGCGCGCCGAGCAGGCCGCCCGCCGGCTCGTGACCGGCGATTGTCGGACCCCTGCGCTACAGTCGAACGCAGACGAACAGATGTTCGATTGGAGGAGTCATGACTGATCAGGTGGAACCCAACCCCGAGAAGGACCCGAGCGACTGGACGACCGGTGACGAGCCGATGACCGGCCCGCAGAAGTCGTACCTGCAGACGCTCGCCCAGGAAGCCGGCGAAGAGGTGCCGGACAACCTGACGAAGGCCGAGGCGTCCGCCCGCATCGACGAACTGCAGAAGGCGACCGGGCGCGGCGGCTGAGGGCCGGTGTCCCGGCGTCAGCGTGGCCGGGAGGCCGGGATCCGCCACAGCACGGCGGCCTCCCGTTCCCCGCGCCGGGCCCGGGCCCGGACGGCGAGCAGCCACGCGATGCCGATCACCGAGACCAGGGCGAGGCCGCCCCAGGAGAGCACGGTGAAGACGTCGGCTTGCAGGGCGGTCGGCTGCGGCTGGTAGCCCTGTTCGAGCTGGACGTACTGCCACGGCGTGCCGGTGAGCAGGAGGGTGAGCACGAGGGCGATGCCGTGCATGGCGTCCCACAGCGCGTGGAGGAGGGCGACACCGAGGTAGCTGAGCAGCAGGCGGAGCGTCAGGGCGAAGTGGCGGTGGTCGCTGGCGGAGAAGAGCACGCCACCGAGGATGGCGGTCCACAGGCCGTGCCCCACCGGCGCGAGGACGCCGCGCAGCAGCTCGGTCTGGACGAGGTCCATGAGCGAAAGGCCGCGTTCGGTGAACAGCGCGGTGAAGGCGTACCCGGCCGACTCGAAGGCGGCGAACCCGAACCCGACGGCGGCGCCCAGCACGAGCCCGTCGGAGGCGAACTTCACCCGCAGGTGCCGGGTGAGCACGGCCAGGACGGCGAGCTTGACGGCTTCTTCGATCAGCCCGACACCGACGAACAGCCACGGGGAGGGATGCAGCAGGTAGGACTCGAGCAGCGACGCGGCGAGCACCCCGAGCACACCGCCGGCGACGAAGGTGCTGAAGAGGAGTTCGGAGGTCACCTCCCCACTCCGTCGGCGCCCGAACGCCCAGGCGACGAAGGTGACGGGCACGAGGAAGCTGCCGAGCAGCACCACGGTGGGCACCAAGTTCGGGTTGCCGGTGACAAAGGTGACGACGACGGCGAGCACCCACAGGAGGGCACCGGTCAGGAACATGCGCAACCAGACCCGGCGCGGCCGGGTACCGGCATCGGACCGTGCGGACGGGAAGGCCATGGAGGTACTTTGCCCCGGTTCGCGCGGCTCCGCACCCGCTGAGGAGGGTGAGATGCCGTTCGCACGATGAGCGGCCGGACTACGGCCGTCGAGGGTGCCGGCACCGGCGGGGCGCGCCAGGGCTCCGGCAAAGTCGGAGCACGCTGTGTGCATGCCTCACGGTCGTGAACGGCACGCTGAGGAACAACTGGCGCCCACCCAGACCTCCCCCGCCACCCCGATACGAAGCCAGAACACGGACGGTAGTGCCGGGTCAAGGCACGCTTTCCCGCCTTGACGCGGTGCTGCCGTCCGTAGTCACAATCGGGCTTCGGGGTGGTGGGCCCCTGAACGGCTGACCAAGGCGACCTGACGCTGCTCGGTCGGCCGCGCCCGGTTGGCCGCAGTTGCGTGGCCAGCCCGGCCTCGTCGGCTGCGGCAGCGGCTTGCGGCTTGCGGCTGCCGCTGCGGCTTGCGGCTGCCGCTGCGGCTTGCGGCTGCCGCTGCGGCTTGCGGCTGCGGCTCGCGGCTGCGGCTGCGGCTCGCGGCTTGCGGCTTGCGGCTTGCGGCTTGCGGCCCAGCCAGCGCGCTCTCGCAGCGCCCCCGCACCCTGCCCACCCGCCCGCCGCACCTGATCGATCCGCGTGTGCCCGAAACCACGGCATACCGGCCACCGCCGCGGGTAGCCGACACCGAGATGCCCGACTCCCGAAGGAGGACATCCCGTGTACCTGATCGTGTTGCTCGTGACCATCGCCGGGCTGCTCGTGCTCGGTGTGAGCGTCCTGCGAGCATTGCCCAAGGCCTATCCCCTCACCGCGAAGCGCACCCTCGTCGTGGCGTGGCTGGTGGCTGCCGGCGGGGTCGCCTGGTGGGCCGCCGCTCCCGGGGCCGGGCCGCTTGTCGTCGCCGTCGTCGGGTTCGGTTTTGTCGTGGCCACCTTGAACCGCGGGCCCGAACGGCCGTCCTACCCGCGTTCCACGCCCTACCAGCCACCCCGCTGATCGGGCGTGAGGGCTCAAGCTGCTTCGGGCAGCGCCGCGCCCGTCACGCGCAGCAGGAACTCCGCGTTGGAACCGGTCTTGCGGAGCTGGGCCAGCAGCTGCTCGATCGCGTGCGGGCCCGGCAGCGCCCGCCGGACTTCGCGCATCGCGGCCAGTTCTCCCGGCGTCACCAGGAGTTCTTCGCGCCGCGTGCCGGACGCGGCGAGGTCGACCGCCGGGAAGACGCGGCGCTCGGCCGTTTTGCGGTCCAGTTTGAGCTCGGCGTTGCCGGTGCTCTTCAGCTCTTCGAAGAACACCGTGTCCGCCAGCGATCCGGTTTCCACCAGCGCCGTCGCGACGATCGTGAGTGAACCGCCGCCCTCGACGTTGCGGGCGGCGCCGAGGATCCGCTTCATCGGCTGCAACGCGGCCGCGTCGACGCCACCCGACAGCGTCCGGCCGGACGGGCGCACCGAAAGGTTGTACGCGCGGCCCAGCCGGGTCAGCGAATCGAGCAGCAGCACGACGTCTTCGCCGCGTTCCACCAAGCGTTTCGCGCGCTCGACGACGAGTTCCGCCACCGCTACGTGCTCGGCGGGCGGGCGGTCGAACGTGGACGCGATCACCTCGCCGCGCACGGTCCGGCTCAGCTCGGTGACCTCCTCCGGGCGTTCGTCGGCGAGCAGCACCAGCAGCCGGCACTCCGGGTGATTGGCCGCGATGCCGTGGCCGATTTCGCGCAGCACCGTGGTTTTCCCCGCTTTCGGCGGCGAAACGACCAGCGCGCGCTGGCCCTTGCCGAGCGGGGTGACGAGGTCGATCACCCGCGGCAGCAGCCGCGTCGGCGTCGTTTCGAGCAGCAGCCGCCGGTCCGGGTGGATCGGGACGAGGTCGGCGAAGCCGGGGCGCGGCTCGCCGGGATCGGCGCCGTTGACGCTGGTGATCACCTCGGTGGTGCCGGTGATTTCGTCGCCGGGGCGCAGCTTGTGCTTGCGGACGAGGGAAAGCGGCAGGGCGACGTCGTCGGGCGCCGGCCGATAGCCGGGGCGGACGTACGGCGTTTTGCCGGACAGGTCGAGGATTCCGTGAACGGACATGGGTGTCTCCTGGGATGACGACCGGCGCGCGGACAGCGGGCCGGGAACGAGGAAAGAGGCCGATCGGCCTGGATCCGGGAGCTTCCTCCGGGCGGCCGACGGCCGGCATCCGCGAGGAGCGCCTCCACCATAGCGACACATCTCACGAAACACAACGGGTAAGACACCGTGGCGCTGGGTAGCCCACTTGAGAAGCCCGCCGAGACGGGGGAACCCGGCTGACTGATGGGAGTGGAATCGTGTATCGACATACCCCGGAAACCGGCGTCGATACGGACGAGAGCACCGACGCCGACCAAGCCGGGACCACGGTCCCGGAGCGCCGTGCCTCCGCAGCCGTGGTCGCCTCGAGTTTCGAAGAATTGGCGCCGGCCCTGCCCAACGAGATGGCCGACCTGCGCCGCAAGCTGATCCGCTGGTTGGGCGGGCTCCCGCTCGACCCGGGCAGCACACACGACATCACGCTGGCCACGTACGAAGCGCTGGCGAACGTGGCGGCCCACGCCTACCCGGACGGCCACGGCTGGGCGCGCCTGGAGGCCGAGCGAACCGGAGACACGGTGACGGTGACAGTCACCGACACCGGCTGCGGCATCGCTTCGACCCGTCCCCGGCCGGCGGCCCTGCGCACCTCCGGTGGCCGCGGCCTGCTGCTGATCGACCAGGTGACGGACCAGTCCGACATAGACTCCGGAAGCCACGGGACAACGGTCCGCATGACCTGGCGCCCGGTGAGCCTCCGAGACGCCGGCGCGGTCTGAACCGCGGCAAGAACACGCGGACGGCGGCCACGCGCGACTCACCGAGGTCGACGACCGGCCCTGGATAGCTCCCGGCCAACCTCCGAGACACTCGCGCGGTTGACCGCAGGTAAGAACACGCGGCCGGCGACCACCTGCGGTTCACCGAAGTGGTGGGACTTCCCAGGCACACGCTCCGCGCGCGATGAACGGCAACCCGGTCGGCGGCGCCACAAGCCCCGCTCGGCCTTCACCCGCGGCTAACCTGCCCCCGCAGGCGCCCCATCCCAGCACCACCTCTCCCCCAGTACGCGCAAAGCCCTGCCGGGCCCGGCGTGGCCATTCCCTCAGGCCGCGCCGGCCAGGCGGACCAGGCGGTTGCGCGGGTACGAAACCAGCTCCCGTTCCTCGTCCGTCGTGAAGATCTCGACGGAATCCTCCAGCAACTCCGCCGAATTCACCTGCAGCTGCCACGCGGGCAGCCCCGGCGCCGGCTCGTGCCAGAACCACTGGCCCTTGGTGAGCTGGTGCGCCGGGACCGTCGCGTCGTCCGTGTTCATGCGATGAGGCTAGCCGCCACCACCGACAGTTTCCGCGCGGCCCGGGGGCGGTGATCACCGGTGTGACGACGAGCACTTCCACTGTGGACACGAGTGGAACACGGGCGGTTCCTCCGCGCCTGGCGGAACCGCCCGTGAGCACCGCTAACCCACCGCGCAGGTCACGGTCGGCGCCGTCAGGTTCCCCCCGTGCTGGACGGTGAAGCCGATGACGTTTCCGCTCCCGTTGGGCCGGGCCGTCAGCACGTATCCCGTGCTGTCCCAGGTTCCCGTGTAGTTCCAGCTCCCGATGACCTTCTGGGGCTCGTGGAACGTCACAGTGAGCACCCAGTTGTTCGTCCCCGACACCGTCACCTGGCCGTTGAAGCCGACGTTCCACTGCGCCGTCGTGGCGTAGACCGCGGTGCAGCCACCCGGCTGCGAGGTGGTGGTAGTCGGAGTGGTCGGTGTCGTCGGAGTGGTTGTGGGAGTGGTCGGCGTGGTCGTCGGGCCGCCGTCCGGTGGCGCGCCGTTGTTCAGCGCGTCGAGCACCGCCGTGTACGCCGCCTTCTTCGACCCGTTGCCGTCGAACAGCAGCGGGGTGCCCGATGCCCGCCAGGAGTCCGTGTCGCGGATCCCCCACACCGTCATGCCGGTGCACCGCGCGACCGCGAGGCACGCCTGCGTGACCGTCCGGTAGTTGTTCGCCTGCGCCGTCCCCGAACCTTCGATGTCCAGCTCGGTGATCTGGACGTCCACGCCGAGTCCGGTGAAGTTCTGCAACGTCGTCTGGTAGTTCGACGGCACCGGGCTGTTGCTGTTGAAGTGCGACTGGAAGCCGACGCAGTCGATCGGCACGCCGCGGGACTTGAAGTCCTGCACCATGCGGTACACCGCCTGGGTCTTCGCCTGGTTCCAGTCGTCGGTGTTGTAGTCGTTGTAGCAGAGCTTCGCGTCCGGGTCGGCCGCCCGCGCGGCGCGGAACGCCGCCTCGATCCAGTCGTCGCCGGTGCGCTGGAGGTTCGAGTCGCGCCGGGCGCCGGAACCGCCGTCGGCGAACGCCTCGTTCACCACGTCCCACGCGTAGATCTTGCCGCGGTAGTGGCCCGCGACCTGGGTGATGTGGTTCAGCATCGCCTGCCGCAGCGCCGAACCCTCCATGCTCTGCATCCAGCCGGGCTGCTGCCCGTGCCAGGCCAGCGTGTGCCCGCGCATCCGGGCGCCCTGGCTCGCCGCCTGGTTCACGATCCGGTCCGCGTTGCCGTAGCTGAACTGGTTCTGGTTCGGCTCGGTCGCGTCGATCTTCATCTCGTTCTCGGGCGTGATCATGGTGAACTCGCGGCTGAGGATGCCGGTGTAGACGCTGTCCGAGAGCTTGCCCGCCGAAACCGCCGTGCCGAAGTAACGGCCGGACCGGGCCGCCGCGCTGCCCAAGGTGGTCCCCGCCGGGGGCGCGGACGTCGTGGTCGTCGTGCCCGGCGTCGTGGTGCCCGGGCCGCTGCTGTTCAGGCCGAGGAACGCGATCGCGTACTGCACCATCCCGTTCTGCGGCAACGAGTGCCCGGCACCCTGGACGCTGACGCCCTCGACGGGCGCCTGCGTGCCGGTGCCGCCGTAGCGGGTGCGCGTCCAGCCGGACTGGGGCGAGTCAGTCGACGACGGTGTCTGGCTCACGCCCTGCAGATTCGTCCACTGCTTGATCTCTTCCCCGAAGTTGGGGTAGCGGAGGGTGTCGTCGGCCGTGCCGTGCCACAGCTGCATCCGCGGGAACGGGCCGCTGCGCCCGCCGCTCATCTGCCGGGCCTGGTCACCCCACTGCTGCGGGGTCTTGGTGATCTGGCCGTTGGCGCACTGGCTGTTCCAGCTGGACCCGTCGGTGGTGCCGAAACAGCCCGCGGGGACGCCCATGAACGCCGAGCCGGCGGCGAACACGTCCGGGTACTCCGCGGCGAGCACGTTCGTCATCATCGCGCCCGAGGAGAACCCGGTGACGTACACGCGCGACGGGTCGACGTTGTAGCGCTGCTTGGTCCAGTTGACCATCGAGAGGATGCCTACGGGGTCGCTGCCGCCGCCGCGGGTGAGGGCCTGCGGCGAGGAGACGTCGAAACACTGCCCGCTGCGCGTGGCTTCCGGGAACACGATGACGTAGCCGTACTGGTCGGCCGCGGTGACGTAGTCGTGGGCGTAGCCGTTGAACACCGCCGACGCCGAACCGGTGCAGTAGTGGATCGCGACCAGCAGCGCGGGACGAGCGGCGACGCGGTCCGGGACGTAGGTGTACATGTTGAGGTTGCTGGGGTTGCTGCCGAAGTCGGTCACCCGCGTCAGCGTGGCCGCGGACGCCGGCTGCGCCGCCACGACCAGCACGATCGCCGTGGCGATCGACAGCATGGCGGCGGAGAGGGCGGTGAGGAGCCTTCGCACTCGAGGCCATCCTTTCTCCGAGCGGGAGAGGAACTGCGACGATGGTTCGTCTCCCGCGTCCGGGGGGTCAACGATTATCGCGATGTTTCGAAGGTTTCGACCGCGACCCGAAGGTGGGTGCGCCACGGCCACCCTTCCGCGCTTGAGCCGGGTTAGTCTCGGAGCATGGCCACGGAAAACGCACTCGGAGAGTTCCTCCGGGCCCGCCGCGAGCAGGTGGGCCCGGATGATCTCGGCCTGCCCGCGGGTGGGGCGCGCCGGGTTGCGGGCCTGCGCCGCGAAGAGGTGGCCGTGCTGGCCGGGGTGAGCACCGACTACTACGTGCGCCTGGAGCAGGGCCGGGAGCGGAACCCGTCGGCGCAGGTCCTGGACGCGCTCGCGCGAGGGCTCGCGCTGGACGAGGACGCCACCGCACACCTGCACCGGCTGGCCCGGCCGGCACCCGGTCGCCGCCGCTCACGACGCCCCGAGAAGGTCAGCCCGAACCTCCTGCGCCTGATGGACGGCTGGCCGGACACCCCGGCACTCGTGCTCGGCCGTTGTCTCGAAGTGCTGGCGCACAATGCGCTGGGCGCGGCGTTGTTCGGTGGGCACACCCACAGTGGTGACCTCGTCCGGCTGGTGTTCCTCGACCCGGACGCGCGCGAGTTCTACCCGGACTGGGAGCGCGTCGCGGTCAACACCGTCGGCGGACTGCGGGCGGCCGCCGGGCTGGACCCGGACGACCCGCGGCTGATCGAGACCGTGGGCGAGCTGTCGGTCAAGAGCGCCGACTTCCGCCGCCTGTGGGCCCGGCACGACATCCGGCAGAAGACGCACGAGACCAAGCGGTTCCGGCACCCCCAGGTCGGCGAGCTGACGCTGAGCTACGAGGCGCTGACCGTCAACAGCGCGCCCGGCCAGCAGCTGATCGTCTACCAGGCCGAGCCGGGCAGCCCGTCGGAAGCCGCGCTCGCCCTGCTCGGCAGTCTCGCCGCCGGCTGAGCACCTTCCTTCTCACAATCCACAATGGACGGAGTAATTCGTCATGCCCGAAAACGCTGTCTGGTTCATCACCGGCTGTTCCACCGGCCTCGGCCGCGCACTGGCGACCGCCGTGCTCGACCGCGGGCTGCGGGCGGTCGTCACGGCCCGCGACCCGGAGCAGGTGGCCGATCTGGCCGCCGGACACGGCGGCCGCGCCCTGGTCCTGCCGCTCGACGTCACCGACCACGCGCAGGTCGTCGACGCGGTGAAGCAGGCCGAATCGGCGTTCGGCCGGATCGACGTCCTGGTCAACAACGCCGGCTACGGCTACCTCGCCGCGGTCGAGGAAGGCGAGGACGACGAGATCCGCAAGCTGTTCGACACCAACGTTTTCGGCCTCGCCGACGTCACCCGCGCGGTGCTGCCGGGCATGCGGGCCCGTCGCAGCGGGCACGTCGTCACCGTTTCCTCCCTCGGCGGACTGGCCGCCTTCGGCGCCACCGGCTACTACCACGCGACGAAGTTCGCCGTGGAAGGCCTTTCCGAGTCCCTGGCCGCCGAAGTGGCCCCGCTGGGCATCAAGGTGACCATCGTCGAACCCGCGGCGTTCCGCACCAGCTGGTCCGGGCCGTCGATGCGGCAGTCGGCGATCCACATCGACGACTACGCCGAGACGGCCGGCGCCCGCCGCGCGGCGACCACCGCGACCTACGGCCACCAACCCGGGGACCCGGTGCGAGCCGCCGAAGCGGTCATCGACGCCGTCGGCGCCGAAGAGCCGCCGCTGCGCCTGCTCCTCGGCAAGGCCGCCTACGACATCGCCACCGCGCGGCTCGACACCCTCCGAACCACTTTCGACACCTGGCGCGAGACCACCCTCGGCGCCGACTTCCCGGAAGGAACCCCGTGAAAACCGTCCTCATCACCGGTGCCAGCAGCGGCATCGGGTACGCCACCGCGCTGCGGCTGGCCCGCGAAGGCCACCACGTCGTGCTCGGCGCCCGCCGCGAAGACCGGCTGACGGCGCTGGCGAAGGAGATCCACGACGCCGGCGGCACCGCCGACGTGCACCGCCTCGACGTCACCGACCGCGCGGACGTCGCCGCGTTCGCCGACACGGCAGTCGAACAGCACGGACGGCTCGACGTCTTCGTCGCCAACGCGGGCGTGATGCCACTGTCGCGGTTGGACTCGCTGCTCGTCGGCGAATGGGACCGGATGATCGACGTCAACGTCCGCGGCCTGCTGCACGGGATCGCGGCCGCCCTGCCGCACTTCCGGCGGCAGGGATCAGGGCACTTCGTGACGATCGCCTCCACCGGCGCGCACGAGGTGGTGCCGACGGCCGCGGTGTACTGCGGCACCAAATACGCCGCCCGCGCGATCACCGAAGGCCTGCGCCTGGAAGCCGATCCGGGCATCCGCGTGACGACGATCTCCCCCGGGGTCACCGAATCCGAACTGGCCGACAGCATCACCGAGCCCGGGGCGAAGGCGGCGATGCGGGACTACCGCGCGGTGACCCTCCCGCCGGACGCCATCGCCGGGGCGATCTCGTACGCGATCGGGCAGCCGGACGGCGTCGACGTGAACGAGGTCGTCGTCCGGCCGACCACCCAGCGGTAGCGGCTCAGCGCTCCAGCTCGGCGATGACCCGCGGGATCTCGGCCACGAGCTCCCGGGCCAGCAGCCCGGTGCTCCCGGTGTCGGGGATCAGCCGCTGGCCGGCCACGGCGTGGACGTGCGTGGCCCAGCAGGCCGCCTGGTCGACGGCCGCGCCGCGGGCGAGGAAGCCGCCGGTCAGCCCGGCCAGGACGTCGCCGCTGCCGGACGTCGCCAGGCCGACGTGGCCGCTGCCGTCGCGCCAAGCCCGGCCGTCCGGCGAGGCGACCACGCCGAAGAGCAGCACCACGCCGCGGTAGCGCTCGGCGATCCGCACCGCGGTTTCCAGGTCGTCGACGTCCTTTTCCGCGCAGCCGTCGAGGTAGGCGGCCTCGACGCGGTTCGGGGTGAGGACGAGCCGGCCCGCCAGGGGTTCCGCGAGCGCCGGGTCGCGGCTCAGGGCGCCGAGCGCGAACGCGTCGAGCACCACGCGCGCGTCCGGGGCGACGGCGGGGACCAGCCGCCGCAGCAGGTCTTGGGTCTCGGCGACACCGGTGAGACCCGGGCCGACGACGACGGTGCCGGCCCCGGGCAGCACGTCGGCGAGCCGGTCGACGGCGTCGCCGCCGATCGTGCCGGACGCCGTCTCGGGCAACCCGAACACCGACGACTCGGGGACCGCGACGCCGATGGCCGTCGCGTGCCGTTCGGCGACCGCCAGCTGCAGCGTGCCCGCCCCGGCGCGCAGGGCGGCGGTCCCGGACAGCGCCGGCGCCCCCGGCACGGTCCGGGCCCCGCCGACGACGAGGACGGTGCCGCGCTCTTCGGTGCCGATCCGCCTGTCCCGCAACAGGGCCGGGCTGATCGGCACCGGGTCAGGAGAGCTGCCGCGCGGCATCGTCGTCCGCCGTCGGTGGCGTGCCGGTGGCGTGCAGGTGGCCGACCTCCTGGGCGAGCACCATCGTGAACCCGCCGTCGCGGTCGCGTTCCCAGGCCGTCACCGAGCCGTTCGGCACCTCGGTGGCGTCCGCGGCCCGCAGCAGGTCGGGTTCCGGCAGGCCTTCCAGGAGGTAGCGCAGGGCGAAGACGGTCATCTCGTGCGCGGCCAGCAGCACGCGGCCGCCGGGCCGCTCGGCGCTCAGCTCGGCCAGCAGCGACCGCAGCCGCAGCACGACGTCGGCCCAGGACTCGCCGCCCGGCGGCCGGTAGTAGAACTTGCCCAGCCGCCGCTTGCGCCGCAACTCGTCGGGCCACCGCTCGCGGACGCCGTGCGAGGTGAGCAGGTCGAGCACGCCGAGCTCGCGGTCGCGCAGCCGTTCGTCCGGGACGACCGCCACGCCGTCGGGTGCGGCCAGCCGGGCGGTGTCCCAGGCCCGGCGGTAGGTCGAGGTGACCACGACGTCCAAGCGGTGCCCCGCGAGGAACTCGCCCGCGGCCTTCGCCTGCTCCTCCCCCAGTTCCGTGAGCGGCACGTCGGCGTCACGCTCGGCGATGTCGATCACGTCCACCCCCGCCGACTCCGCTTCTTCCCGTGCCACGTTCCCGGTGCTCTGGCCGTGCCGGAGCACGCCCACCCATTCCAAGTCGACGCTCACGCCGGGCTGGTTACCCCGGCGGACCCGCCGTCGAAACCCGGGATGGTTAGGCGTGCGAAGGGCTTGCGGCTAGGGTCGTTCCATGTCGCGAAGTCTCGACGCCCACGACCGGCTGCAGCAGCTGGAGGCGATCATCGGTGCGCCGGCCGACCACCTGGGTCTGGCCGAGCTGCTCACCGAGACACTGCGGCGCCTGCGCGACGCCTTGGCGGTCGACACCGCGACCGTGCTGCGGTACCAGGCCAACGGCCGCCAGCTCGTGGCCTTCGCGGCGGCGGGCATCGAGGAAGAGGTTCACCAGGGCGTGCGGGTGCCGGTCGGCAGCGGGTTCGCCGGCAAGGTCGCGCTCGAGCGGGCCCCGGTCATCGTCGACCACGTCGACGAAACCACCGTCGTGAACTCCCTGCTCTGGGAACGGGGTCTGCACTCCCTGCTCGGTGTCCCGATGCTGGCCGGGAGCGAGCTCGTCGGCGTGCTGCACGTCGGTTCTGTCACGCCGCGGCAGTTCGTGGACTCCGAAGTGGCCACCATGCAGCTGGTCGCCGACCGCCTCGCGATGGCGATCCAGGTGGAGGCCCTGGAGGAGAACCGCACCGCCACCGTGGCGCTGCAGCGCAGCCTGCTGCCGAGCAGCCTGCCGGAGGTGCCCGGCCTGGCCTTCGGCGCCCGGTACGTGCCCGGCGCTGAAACCGGCCTCGGCGGCGACTGGTACGACCTGTTCTCCCTGCCGGGCGACCGGCTCGGCGTCGTGATGGGCGACGTCTCCGGCCACGGCCTCGAAGCAGCCGTGATCATGGGACGCCTGCGCAGCGCCCTGCGCGCCTACGCCCTCGACTGCGAAAGCCCGGCCGAGGTGCTCGCCAAGCTCGACCGGAAGGCCAACCACTTCGAGCACGGCGCGATGGCCACGGTGGCGTACGGGATCATCGGCCCGGGCCGCGAGTCGCTGACGCTGTCGCTGGCGGGGCACCTGCCCCCGGTGCTGGCCGTGCCCGGCGAAGAAACGGGCCGGCTGGTGGACGTTCCGCCGGACCCGCCGATCGGGCTGACCATCGGACAGCCGGAACGGCGCACCAGCGTGGTCGAGCTGCCGCCCGGCGCGGTGCTCGCCTTCTACACCGACGGGCTGGTCGAACGGCGGGACCGGCCGGTGGACGCCGGCATGCACCAGCTCGAGGCGGCGGTGCGCGCCGGCGAGCCGGAGCGCGTCTGCGCGCGGATCATGAGGGCGATGATCGGCAGCCAGGCGGCCCAGGACGACGTCGCCCTGCTGGCCATCCAGCGCCGGATCGTCCCGACCGGGTCCTGAGCCACGGCCGGGACGACGCGGATCAGGCTCCGGCCAGGGCCGCCTCTCTGGTCGGGAACAGCGAGAGGCTTTCCTCGAGCCCGGTCAGCTGGATCGGGCGCAGGGTCGCCCGGCCGGACGCGACGATCCGGACCGCGGTGCCGGGTGCGGCGTTGCGGTGGATCGTCAGCAAGGCCGTCAGGCCGGGTGAGGCGAGGAACTCGACCCGGCTCAGGTCGACCACGAGCACCGGCGGCTGCTCCGCAAGCGCCGCGTCGGCGGCCTCGACGACAGCCGGCGCCGTGGTCGTGTCCACGTCCCCGGCGACCTCGACGACGACCGCTCCTTCCTGCTCCGTCCGGGCGATCCGGAACTCCCCGAACGGCACAGCGGTGGCCGAGCTTTCGGTGTGGGTGTGCTCGGTCATGTGTTTCTCCTCGCCTTCGGCGGCTCCACCGGAGGCTCCCCGATGGGCGTGCGTGATCACGAAGGCTGTCTGCTCAACCGCTCCCCATCATGCCTGGCCGGGGGACACGCCGCCGTGTCAGTGCCCGTTCCGCTTTTCGGCGCGCCCGCGAGCAGGCAGGATGTGGCCCATGGCCGAAAGAGACGTGACCGGGGCCTCACTCGGCGACGCGGGCTCGGTGGTGCTGGAGGACCGCGACGGTACGGTGGTCCTGCGCGTCGACGGCGCTCTCGACCTCGCGCTGGCGCCGAAGCTCCGGCAGCTGACCGAACGCGCCGCCCGGCTGGAGCCGTCGCTGGTCGTCATCGACCTGACCGGCGTGACCTTCCTGGCTTCGGCCGGGATGGCCGAGCTCGTCCGGGCCCACCGCGGGCCCGCCGCGTCGGTGCCGCTGCGGGTGGTGGCCACCGGCCGGATCACCTTGCGGCCGCTGGAACTGACCCGCCTGACCGACGAGCTCGCGATCTACCCCTCGCTGTCCGAGGCATTGGCCCCCTGATGACGTCCCCGCCGGAGTTCGACGCCGCCCTCGACGCCGTGCGCCGGGCGTTCGTCGACGGCGCCGGTGCGCCGGTCGCCACCGCGGTCCTGCCCCTCGGTCCGGCCGAAACGCGCGCGGTGCTCGGCAGCCACGTCGCGGTGGCCGTGACCGACCCCGCAGTGCTGGCGGATCTGGTGCCGGGCAAGGA
Source organism: Amycolatopsis sp. NPDC021455 (assembly GCF_040640995.1). NCBI lineage: Bacteria > Bacillati > Actinomycetota > Actinomycetes > Pseudonocardiales > Pseudonocardiaceae > Amycolatopsis > Amycolatopsis sp. NPDC021455. The sequence goes on from NZ_JBFACT010000022.1 coordinate 121,641, forward strand.
AATCACCCGGGCCGTCGCCGTCGCCGCGGACGGCGGAGAGTACGGCGCGATGGTCTATACCACAGCCGAAACCGGGGAGCTGCCGTCCGCCGTAGCCGCCGCCATCGACGCCGTCGCCGCGAACCTGGCCCGCACCGTCCGGCGGCTGCAGGGCGAAGCCGCGGTGCTCGACGCCCTCCACTCCACCGGCCGCGAGCTGACCGCCCAGCTCGACATCGACCGGATCGTGCAGGACGCGACGGACGCGGCCACGAAGGCGACCGGAGCCGGTTTCGGCGCGTTCTTCTACAACCTGGTCGACGAGTTCGGCGAGTCGTACACGCTGTACACGCTTTCGGGGGTGCCGCGCGAGGCGTTCGCCGCGTTCCCGATGCCGCGCAACACCGCCGTCTTCGCCCCGACGTTCGACGGCGACGGCACCGTCCGCAGTCCCGACATCACGAAAGACCCGCGGTTCGGGAAGAACGCGCCGTACCACGGGATGCCGGAGGGCCACCTGCCCGTGTGCAGCTACCTGGCCGTACCCGTGCTCAGCCCGACGACCGGGGAAGTGCTGGGCGGCTTCTTCTTCGGCCACCCGGAACCGGGCCGGTTCACCGCGCGGCACGAGTACCTCGCCGAGGGCATCGCCGGCTACACGGCCATCGCGCTGGACAACGCCCGCCTCTACGAACGCGAGCGCACCCTCGCAACGGAACTGGCCCGCGGCATGCTGCCGGTCGCCCCGCCCACCCCCGGTCTCGACGTGTTCACCCGGTACCTGCCCGCGGCCACCGGGAGCAAGGTGGGTGGCGACTGGTTCGACGTGATCCGGCTGCCCTCGGGCGCCACCGCGTTCGTCATCGGGGACGTCGTCGGCCACGGCGTCACGGCCGCGACGGTGATGGGCCAAGTCCGGACCGCCGTCCGCAGCTACGCCCTGCTGGAGCTGCCCCCGTCGGAGGTCCTGCGCAACGCCTCCGAGCTGACCGGCGGGCTGCTCGGCGAAAGCTTCGTGACCTGCTTCTACGCGGTCCACCGGCCGGCCGACGGCACGCTGACCTACGCCAACGCCGGCCACCTCCCGGCGATCCTGGTCCGCCCGGACGGCTCGCTCGACCAGATCGGCGAGGCACTGGCGCAGCCGCTGGGCATCGGCTCGGCCTTCCCCCAGCGCACGACCGGGTTCCCGCCCGGCGCGGACCTGGTGCTCTACACCGACGGGCTGGTCGAGAGCCGCACCCGCGACCTCACCCTCGGCGTCGAGTGGCTGCTGGCGGGCATCCCGCAGCTGCTCACCGCCGCCGACCTCGAGACGGCGTGGGACAAGCTCGTCGAGGAACTGACCCGCGGCCGGCACGACGACGACATCGCCGTGATCCACGTGCGCCACCGCGGAGAGGACGGCACATGACGGACCCCCTCCCACCGGGCGCACCGGCGCCCGCGGCGACCTTCCACCGGCGCACGCCCGCGGTGGCCGAGCGGCTGCCGGACCTGCGAGAAGCGTTGGCCCGCTGGCTGGACGCGCTCGGCCTGAGCCCCGAACGGCAGGAAGACGTCGTCCTCGCCGGCTACGAGGCGATGGCGAACTCGGCCGAGCACGCCTACCGCGACCGCGAGCCCGGCCCGATCGACGTCCGGGCCGAAGCGCTGCCCGGGCGGCTGACGGTGACGGTCAGCGACTACGGCACCTGGCGGCCGCCGACGGCGACGAACGGGCTGCGCGGCCGCGGCCTGCTGCTCATCGACAGCCTCACCGACCACTGCGCCCAGGTGCACCGCGAGGACGGCACGACGGTGACCATGACCTGGCTGACCGACGGCGCCCCGGCGGACTGACCGGCGGGCCGGGCCCCGGGCGGGTAGAGTCGCCCGGGGCCGCGCGAACCTGGAGTGTGATGAGCGTCGGGAGCGAATCCGGCCACCGTGCCGCGTTCCCCGGGACCAGCCGGATGGCCGCCCGGATGCGGGACTTCGACTGGACGTCGTCCCCGCTGGGCGAACCGCGGGACTGGCCGGCCAGCCTGACGACGGCGGTCCGCATCTGCCTCACCTCGCGCTTCCCGATGATCGTCTGGTGGGGCCCGGAGCTGCGGTTCCTCTACAACGACGCGTACCTGCCGCTGCTGGGCACCAAGCACCCGGCGCTGGACAAGCCGGGCGCCGAGGTCTGGGCCGAGATCTGGCACATCATCGGCCCGATGCTGGACAGCGTGATGACCAGCGGCGAGGCGACCTGGTCGGAGGACCTGCTGCTGCCGATGAACCGGCACGGCTACTGGGAAGAGACCTACTGGACGTACTCCTACAGCCCGGTGCACGACGACGAGGGCACCGTGCGCGCGGTGTTCACCGCGGTCTACGACACCACCGAGCGGGTCATCGGCGAGCGGCGCCTGGCGACGCTGCGCGAGCTCGGCGCCCAGGCCGGGGTCGCCCGCACCGTCGGCGAGGCCTGTGAGCTGGTCGCCGGGGTGCTCGGCCAGGCCGGCGCCGACGTCCCGTACGCCGCCATCCACGTCCGCGACGGCGACGGCGGGCTGGCGCTCGCGGCCGTCACCCCCGGCGGCGAAGGCGCCGGCGACCCGGCTGCCTGGCCGCTGGCGGAGGTGCTCGCCGACGGCGTCGCGCGGACGGTGGCGGACGGGGCTTTCGGCGAGCTGCCGCCGGGCGGCTGGTCCACACCGCCCACCGAGGCGATGGTGCTGCCGCTGCCCGGCGACGCCGGCGACGCGGCCACCGGCGTGATCGTGCTGGCGGCGAGCGCCGGGCGCGCGCTCGACGACTCCTACCGGACGTTCCTCGGGCTGGTCGCGCAGCAGACGACGGCGCTGGTCAACGGCGCGATCGCCTACCAGGTCCAGCAGCAGCGCGCCGAGGAGCTGACCGCGCTCGACGCGGCGAAGACGACGTTCTTCGCCAACATCAGCCACGAGTTCCGGACCCCGCTCACGCTGATCCTCGGCCCCGCGGCCGAGCTGCGGGACGCGCTGGGCGAGGCCGACGAGCGGGTGCGGGAGGAGGTCGACGTCATCCACCGCAACGCGCTGCGGCTGGGCCGGCTGGTGAACACCCTGCTCGACTTCTCCCGCATCGAGGCGGGCCGGATGCAGGCCCGCTTCGAGCCGGTCGACCTCGCCGCGCTCACCGCGGAGCTGGCGAGCGTCTTCCGCGCCGCCGTCGAGCGGGCCGGGCTGGCCTTCGAGGTCGACTGCGGCCCGGTGGGCGAGCCGGTGCACGTCGACCGCGGGATGTGGGAGAAGGTCGTCTTCAACCTGCTGTCGAACGCGGTCAAGTTCACCTTCGACGGCACGATCCGGGTGAGCACCGCCGTCGACGGCGGCCACGCGGTCGTCGCGGTGTCCGACACCGGGATCGGGATCGACGCGGCGGAACTGCCCCGGCTGTTCGAGCGGTTCCACCGGATCCCGTCGGCGCGAGCCCGCTCGAACGAGGGCAGCGGGATCGGCCTGGCGCTGGTGCGCGAGCTCGTCGGCATCCACGGCGGCGGCGTCGCCGTGGAGAGCACGCCGGGCGCCGGGACGACGTTCCGGATCCGGCTGCCGCTGGGCACCCGGCACCTGCCCGCCGACCACGTCGTCAGCGAGTCCTCGGCCGGCGGGATCGCCGCGGAGACCGCGGAACCGTACGTGCAGGAAGCCCTGCGCTGGCTGCCGGACAACAGCCCGGCGCCCGCGCCCGCGGCGGTCCCGGGCGCCCGGGTGCTGGTCGCCGACGACAACGCCGACATGCGGGAGTACCTCGTCCGGCTGCTGCGCGACGACTACGCGGTGACGGCGGTCCGCGACGGCGCCGACGCGTTCGCCGCCGCGTCCGCCGAGCCGCCCGAGCTGATCATCAGCGACGTCATGATGCCGCGGCTGGACGGCCTCGGCCTGCTCGCCAAGCTGCGCGCCGACCCGCGCACCGCCGCCGTGCCCGTGCTGCTGCTGTCCGCGCGGGCCGGGCAGGAAGCCGCCGTCGACGGACTGGCCGCCGGCGCCGACGACTACCTCGTGAAGCCGTTCTCGGCGCGGGAACTGCTCGCGCGCGTCCGCACGACCATCCGGCTGGCCCGGCTGCGGACCCAGCATTCGCGGTGGCGGGCGGCGATGATCGACTCCCTGCAGGAAGGGTTCTTCGTCTGCGACGCCGACGGGCAGGTCGTGGAGATCAACGCCGCGTGCACCGAGCTGCTGGGGTTCGGCCCCGAGGGACTGCCCTACGCGGCGCCGCACCCGTGGTGGCCGGGCCGCGAGACCGACCCCGTCGCCTACCGGCAGGTCGCCGGCGCCTTCGGCCACGCGCGCGACGAACCTTCGGGCAGCTTCGTGCTGCCGCTGCGGCACCGGGACGGGCACCGGGTGTGGGCCGCGGTCGCCTACAACGAGCTGCACGACGACGAAGGACGGCGCCGGCTCGTCGGCACGATCCGCGACGTCACCGCCGAGCGCTACGCCGTGCAGCGCGAAAGCGCGCTCGCCTCGATGAACCAGCGCCTGGCCGCGGTCAGCGGGGTGCCGGAGGTGCTCCGCACCGCACTCGAGCTGCTGCGCGAGCTGTGGCAGGCCGAACGCGTCCTCGCGGTGAGCTGGCCGCACGACGGCGAACCGGGGGTCGCCTCCACCGATCCCGCCGACCGGCGCTGGACCGACCTCGCCGCACCGCTGCGCGCGACCCTCGACCACGTCCGCTCGCTCCCGGCGTTGCACGCGAGCCCGGCCGACGGCGGCGCGGGCACCACCCTCGACCACCCCGGCGGCCGGCTGACGCTGTGGGTCGAGCCCGCACCGGAACGCCCGCTCGGCACCGAGGACCGGACGCTGCTGGCCCTGCTGGCCGGGACGCTGGCCCACGCCCTGCGCCGCGCCCACCGCGACGACCGGCAGCGAGAGGTCGCGCTCGCGCTGCAACGCTCGATCCTCGGCCCGGCCCGGCTGCCCGACGGCTTCGCGGTGCGCTACGAGCCGGCGAACCCGCCGCTGGAAGTGGGCGGCGACTGGTACGACGTCATCGCGCTGGCCGGCGACCGGATCGGCATCGTCGTCGGCGACTGCGTCGGCCGGGGGCTCGCGGCGGCCGCGGTGATGGGCCAGCTCCGCAGCGCCTGCCGCGCGCTGCTGCTGGAGGCCAGCAGCCCGGCGCACACCTTGGCCGCGCTCGACCGCTTCGCCGGACGGCTCCCGGGTGCCTTGTGCACCACCGTCTTCTGCGGAATCCTCGACCCGGCCAGCGGCGCGCTCACCTACAGCAGCGCCGGGCACCCGCCGGCCACCCTCGTGCACCGCGACGGCACGGCGCAGTTCCTCGACGAGGGCGGCAGCGTGCCGCTCGCCGTCCGCGTCGACGGCCCGCGGCCGGAGGCCACGGCGGTGGTGCCGATCGGCGCGCTGCTGATGCTCTACACCGACGGGCTGGTCGAACGCCGCCGCGAGTCGCTGGACGACGGCATCCGGCGGGTCACCGAGGTCGCCCACGGCGCGCGGGACGCCGACCTGCCCGGCCTGGCGGCCACCCTGATGAGCGCGCTCCGGCCGGCGGACGGCTACGAGGACGACGTCGCGCTGCTGCTCTACCGCCGGTCGGTGCCGCCGCTGGCCCTGGATTTCCCGGCCCACCCGGACAGCCTCGCCTCCACCCGCCACTGGCTGCGCGCGTGGCTGGCCAACGCGGCGGTCGAACCGGACCTCGCGCAGGACGTGCTCGTCGCGGCGGGCGAGGCCTGCGCCAACGCCGTCGAGCACGCGTACCTCGCCGGTGCCGGGGCGGCGGCGCACTTGGCGGCCCGGCTCACCGGCGCGCACCTGGTCGTCACGGTGACCGACCACGGGCACTGGAAGCAGCCGCCGCCGGACAACCACGTGCTGCGCGGGCGCGGCGTGCCGATGATGGAAGCGCTGGCCGACGCGGTCACCTTCCGGCACGACGCCACCGGGACCACCGTCACGCTGGAATGGAGGATCGGTTCGTGACGACGGCACTCACGCTGGTCGCCGGCCCGGGCGAAGACGGGGACCGCGTCCTGACCGCCACGGGCGAGATCGACATGAGCAACGCCACGGAGTTCGGCGCCGCCCTGGACCGCGAGCTGGCGGCGCGGACCGCCGTGACCGTGGACCTGACCGGGGTGACCTACCTCGACAGCGCCGGCGTCGCGGTGCTGTTCGACCGGGCCGGAGGGCACGACCTGCGGCTGGTGGCGCCGCGGCTGCTCGACCGGGTGCTGCGGGTGTCCGGGCTCGCCCAGGTGACGAAGGTGCTGATCCGCTGAGCGGTTGGCCGGCCGCTCACCGGGTAAGCGTGCCCCAGCGACGGCCCGTTCGGTGGGTTGCGGCCGGTCGTCGCCAGGTGGCCCCGGCGCCAACCCACGACGTTCAGCAGCGAGCGCCGGGCCGGAGCCACCGCCCGGCCGAGTGTTGCCGAGGACGCGCCGCACGCGAGTAAGGTTTCGATGTTGGCGTTGAAACCACAGCCGTCCGACATCCGCAGCATTCGTCCGGGACGGAGGTGACCGCGTGACCGGTGAGCCGATCCTGCCCGAGCACCTCGACGAGCTGACCGCCGCCATGGCGGACCTCACCGGCGCGCTGGAGACCGAACCCGCCGAGTCCGAGATCCTCGACGCCGTCTGCGCCGAAGCCGTCCGCGCGGTGCCCGGCGCCGATCTGGCCAGCATCACGGCGATCCGGGACGGCGAGCCGTCGACCGCGGCCTCCACCGACGACCGCGCCGTCGAGATCGACCGGGCCCAGTACGCGGCGGACGCGGGCCCGTGCCTGGAAGCGGCGGAGACCGGCAAGATCGTCCGCGTGCCGCTCGCGACGGCCGGGGCGGAGTGGCCCGAGTTCACCGCCCGCGCCCGCGAGCTCGGGATCGGCAGCTACCTGGCCGCGCCGCTGCGCGTCGACGAGCACCTTTCCGGTGCCCTCAACCTCTTCGGCTACGGCGACCACGGGTTCGCCGAGACCGACTCGCAGCTGCTGAGGCTCTACACCACGGTCGTCTCGTTCGGGCTGCGCACCACGCGGCGCTACCACCAGGCCCGCCGCCGGGCGTCCGACCTCGAGGTGGCGATGCGGTCGCGCGCGGTCATCGAGCAGGCCAAGGGCATCCTGATGGCGGTGCACCGGATCAGCGCCGACGACGCCATGAAGCGTCTCGTCACGGAATCGCAGCGCACCAACGTGAAGGTGCGGGACGTCGCGGCGCGGTTCGTCGAAGAGCTGTCCTCGGCGGATTCGCGCTTGTCTTGAACGAGTCGTTCAGGACCTCCGGGGTCCTGAACGACTCGTTCAAGACGCCGGAAGCTCATGCGGGTCGGAGGGCCGGGAAAAGATATGGAAAGGGTC
>NZ_JBFACT010000023.1:0-127594 GCF_040640995.1 Amycolatopsis sp. NPDC021455
GGGTGCGTTCAGCGCACCCAACGCCACATTGGGGCGCATCTCGGACGCGCGACACTGGGAGGCTCGGTGCCGTGTTCGGCAACCCGCCCGACGCCGAGCGGCACGACCGGACCCCGCTCGGCTGGTTCGCCCGCGCCATCCGCGTCCCCGGCCGCGAACGGCGGATCCTCGTCCAGAGCGCCAAAGCCACCCTGGCCGCGACCGCCGCGTGGCTGCTCGCCACCCTCGTCCTCCGGCTGCCCCAGCCCTTCCTCGCGCCCTACGCCGCCGTCTTCCTCGTCGAAGCCACCGTCTACCGGTCGCTGCGAGGCTGGCTGCAGCAGGTCGGCTCGGTGGCCACCGGTGTCCTCCTCGCCGCCGTCGCCGGGCAGCTCATTCCCTGGCAGGCCGTCGCTTTGGGGGGTGTCGTCTTCGTCGGGCTGCTCGCCGGCAGCTGGCGGCGCTTCGGCGACTCCGGCGTCTGGGTCGGCGTCACCGGCATGCTGCTGATCTCCTACGGCACCGCCCGCGAGCCCGTCCTGCTCGGCGACCGCCTCCTCGAGACCGCGCTCGGTGCCGCGATCGGCGTGGCCGTCAACACGCTCATTTTCCCGCCGCTGTACGGCGAACGCGTCGCCGCGGCCGCCGACCGGCTCGCGGCCGCGCTCGCCGCCCTGCTCGAGTCGCTGTCCGATCTCGTCCGCCGTGACGATCCTCCGGAGGACCTCGACGATCTGCTCTCCCAGGCGCAGGACACGCGCAGCCTGGTACTGGCGGCCGAAGAAGCCGTTGGCCTGACGCGGGAGGGGCGGATGCTGAACCTCCGCCGCGGGCGCCCGGCCGACGGGACCCACCACGAACGTCCGCTGCGGACGCTCCTCGGGTTGTGGCCCGCGGTGTCCCAGCTGGTCACCGCCGTGCGCACGACCGCGGGCCGCCGGGATCACCCGTTCGAGTATCCCTGGCCGGACGCGCGGGACGCGCTGGCCGACCTCCTGCACCGGCTGGCCGGTGCCGTTCAAGCGGTCGCGGAGGTGGGGAAGCCGGTCGAACTGGACGAATGCCGCGCCCTGCTCGAAAAGCTGGAACGGCGGCTGGTGACCGCGGAAGAAGACGGCGTCCCGGCCCGGCTCGGCCTGGGCACGATGATCCTCCCCGCCCGGCAGCTGGTGGAAATGCTGCGGAACCGCTGAAGCTACTCGGCCGCGACCGGCTCGGTTTCCGAGCGGTGCCGCCGGCAGGCGGTGCACACCATGGTCTGGCCCAGCAGGGTGCCGTCGCCGGACACCAGGCGGGCGACGTGGAGGGTGGGCAGGCCGCATTCCTCGCACGGGATGGGCTTGCTGTCGCGGCTGATCATGACTCGGTTCGGCACGGTGAAGCCCCCTGACGGGAATCGAAGGTTCCGAACCAGTTACCCACGTGGTCTGCGCCACACTCGTCCGGCTCAGTGATGTCACTCGGATGGACTAATTACGACGCCGGGTACTGCTGCGAGCGGAGCAGGTTCGCGAGGTGGACGGCGTTGCGGACCAGCGTCGCGTTCGTCGACGCCACGGCCTTCGGCGTCTCGTCGAGGTCCTGGTAGTCGCCGCCCTGCATCGCTTCGCCGTTCCAGTACGTGGCGCCCTGCGCGGGCACCGTGAAGCCGACGTCGTTCAACGCCTGGAACAGGTCCGCGATGATCTTGTGGGCGCCGTCCTCGTTCCCGACCACGGCGGCCACCCCCACCTTGCCGAACATCGCCGGGCGGCCCTCGTCGTCGGTTTCGGACAGTTCCGCGTCGAGGCGTTCGAGGACCCGCTGCGCGACGCTCGACATGTGGCCGACCCACGTCGGGGTGGCGACCAGCAGGATGTCCGCGCCGGCGATCTTGCGCCGGATGGCCGGCCACGCGTCACCTTCCCCCATGTCGGCTTCGACGCCCGGGCGGACGTCGTGGTCGACCACGCGGACCGCCTCGCCGGTGACGCCGCGTTCCGCGAACAGCTCGAGCAGCTGCCGTGCGATGAGATCACTGCTCGACTTCGCGGGCGACGGCTTGAGGGTGCAGGTCAGCGCGAGGACGCGCAGGGTCATGACTGCCTCCGTGAGTGGGTGCCGACGCCGAGGTGGGTGAACCCCGCCTCGGCCAGCCGTTCGGGATCGAGCAGGTTGCGGGTGTCGACGACGACCGCCCGGTCGGCCGAGGAGGCCAGCCGGGCCCAGTCGAGGTCGCGGAACTCCGGCCATTCGGTGAGCACGACGAGCGCCGCGGCGTCCTTGGCCACCAGGTACGGGTCGTCGACGACCTGCACCGCGCCCATCCCCGGCACGCACCCGACGGCCGGGTCGTGCGCGGTCAGCTCCGCGCCCGCGCGGGCCAGGTCCGCGGCCACCGCGAGGGCCGGGGAGTCGCGCAGGTCGCCGGTGCCCGCCTTGAAGGCCAAGCCCAGCAACCCGATGCGGGCGTGCGCGAGGGACCCGTCCGTCGAGCCCGTGACGGCCTGCCGGACGGCCCGCACCACCCGCGCGCGCTGCCGGGCGTTGACGCGGACCGCGTCGCGCAGGATGCCGAAGTCGACACCGGCGGAATCGGCCGCGTGCAGCAGGGCCGAGGTGTCCTTCGGCAGGCACGAACCGCCCCAGCCGGGGCCGGGGGCGAGGAACTCGGGGCCGATCCGCGCGTCGAGGCCCATCGTGCGCGAGACCTCGCGGACGTCGGCGCCAAACCGTTCGCACAGCTCGGCGAGGACGTTCACATAGGACAGCTTCACCGCGAGGAACGCGTTGCTCGCGTACTTCGCGAGTTCGGCGCTGGCCGAGTCGGTCGCCACGACCGGGGCACCGGTCGGCTCGTACAGCCGCGCGACCCGCCGCGCCGCGGGCGAATCCGGCGGGTCCGTGCCGACGACCACCCGGTCCGGGTGCAGGAAGTCCTCGACGGCGTGCCCTTCCCGCAGGAACTCGGGATTGCCGACGACCGGCAGGTCGTCGCGGCCCAGCAGGTGCGGCAGCCGCGCCGCGGTGCCGACCGGCACCGTCGACTTGGTGACCACCACGCAGCCGGGCCGCAGCAGCCGCCCGAGCTGGGGCACGACCTTTTCGAGGACGCCGAGGTCGGGCCGGCCGTCTTCGCCGGGCGGGGTGGGCAGGCAGAGCAGGACGATATCGGCGCCGTACAACTCGGCCTGGGCGGTGGTGAAGGTGAGCGTCCCGTCCGCGAGGCCCTGGGTGACCAGCTCGGCCAGGCCGGGCTCGGCGATCGACACGGCGCCGCGGCGCAGGTCGTCCACTTTGGACTCGTCGGCGTCCACGCAGGTCACGCGGTGGCCGAGCCGGGCGAAGCAGGCGGCACTGGTCAGGCCGACGTAGCCCGCGCCGACGATCCCGATGTGCTCAGCCATGCGCCACCCTCGCTTCCAGCGCCGAGCGCGTCGCGGCCAGGACGCGTTCCTCGCCCAGCAGCAGCAATCCGCCGTCGGGTTCCTCGCCGTGCGGGTCGCCGACGTTCCCGGCCCAGAGCACGACGTGCTGCCGCGCGGACGGCGGCGGTCCCCACAGCCGCGGCGGGGTCGGGCCGAACAGCAGCACCGACGGCGTCCCGAACGCGGTCGCGAGGTGCCCGACGCCGGTGTCGCCGCAGACGACGAGCGCGGCCCCGGCCACCAGCGCGGCCAGCTCGGCCAGGCCGGTCCGCCCGGCGAGCACGGCTTCTTCGCCGAGCCCGGCGCGGTCCGCGATGGAACGGCACAGGTCGCGTTCGCCGGGACTGCCGGTGAGCACCACGCGGTGCCCGGCCGCCGCCAGCGCGGCGACGACCGAAGCGAACCGCTCCGGCGGCCAGCGCCGCGCGGGGAAGGCCGCGCCGGGGTGCACCACGACGGCGTCCGGGGCCGGGCTCGGGCCCGGCGGCACCGGCAGCCGCAGCGCCGACCGGTCCGCCTCTAGGTGGGCGTACTCGACGAGCCGGCACCAGCGGTCGACCTCGTGCAGGTCGTCGCGCCAGCCGAGGCCGGGCACGTCGGGGAAGTCGGGGTGCTGGTGGGTCAGCAGCTCGGCGGGGTCGGTGGCGAGCAGGTCGTGCAGGCTCTCCGGGCCGCTGCCGTGCAGGTTGACCGCCAGCTTCGGCGGCGGTCCCGGCCACGCCAGGTCGCCGAGGCCCGCGGCCGGCAGCAGCTCGTCGACCGCGTCGATCAGCTCCACCAGGTCGCGCAGCCCTTCCGGTGCGGCCAGCACCAGCCGGTCGTCCGGGTACGCCGCGCGCAGGGCGCGCACCGCCGGGACGGCGGTCAGCAGATCGCCGATCCCGAGCGCGCGCAGCACGAGCACGGCGGAGCTCACGGCCACGACCCCTCCTCCGAGGCGCACACGACCAGCTCGCGGACCTCGGCGCCCGGCGGCTGCTGCAAGGCGAAGACCACGGTGTCCGCGACGTGCTCCGGCTGGTTGAGCTTGGCGTCCGGCGGCGGCTTGTACTGGTCGGTGCGGCCTTCGAAGAAGTGCGTCCACATCCCGCCGGGGATCAGCAGGGTGACGCCGACCCGGCCGGCCAGCTCCGCGGCCAGCGCACGGGTGAAGCCGACGACGCCGAACTTCGAGGCGCAGTAGGCGGTCGCGTCGCTGACGGCCTTGATGCCCAAAGTGGACGCGACGGTGACCACCGTGCCGTGCGAACGCTCCAGGTGGGGCAGCGCGGCGCGGATCACCGCGACCGTGCCGAGCAGGTTCACCTTGACGACCCGCTCCCAGTCCTCTGTGGACACTTCGCCGAGTGGCCCGCAGGCGTCGGTGCCGGCCGCGGTGAAGACGCCGTCGAGGCCGCCCGCGCGCTCGGCGATCTCCCGCACCGCGGCCTCGGTGGCCGCGGTGTCGGTCAGGTCGGCTTCGACGTACTCGGCCGGGTCGTCGGGGCGGACGCGGTCGAGGATGTACGGGGTGCCGCCCGCCTTGCGGACGGCGGCGGCGGTCGCGGCGCCGAGGCCGGACGCGCCACCGGTGATCAGGACGTTGCCGAGGGGTCGCATCGCTCTCCTTCGGGAGTCGGGGATTCAGGCACTGGCCGCGGCGGCGACCAGCCGGGACGTCGAATAGCCGGGCACGGTCGGGACGAGCACGACCTCCCCGCCGTGCCGTTCGACGACTTCGCGTTCGGGCAGGTCGGCGTCCGCGTAGTCACCGCCCTTGACCCACACGTCGGGCCGCAGCTTCTCCAGCACGGCGGCGGGGGAGGGTTCGTCGAAGACGGCCACGGCGTCCACAAAGGACAAAGCGGTCAGCAGCCGGGCCCGGTCGCGGTCCCGCACGAGCGGCCGGCCGGGGCCCTTGAGGCCGCGGACCGAGGCGTCGGAGTTGAGGCAGACGACGAGCGCGTCGCCGAGCGCGCGGGCCTGCCGCAGCAGGCTGACGTGCCCGGGGTGCAGCAGGTCGAAGCACCCGCCGGTGGCGATGAGCCGGCCGCCGTTCTCGCGCACCCGGGCGGCGAGGCCGAAGGCGTCGGTCGAGGGTTGCGGGTCGGGGACGGGACCGTCGTTCGTGGACAGCGCGGTCGCGCCGCCGGCGGCGACGAACCGGGCGGCCGCTTCGACCGCCGTCACGACGGCTTCGGCCGGGTCGGCGCCGCCGAGCAGGGCCGCGGTGGCCGCGGCGGCGAACCGGTCGCCCGCGCCGCACGTGTCGGGCGCGGTGTGGCCCGGCATCCGCGCCGCGGCGGGGATCGGGACGTTCGTTTCGCCCAGGCCGTCGGCGAGCACGGCGCCGCGGGACCCGGCGGTCACCGCGACCGCGTCGGCGTGCCAGTGGCCGCGCAGCAGCTTGGCGAGCTCGGCCGGTTCCTCGTGCCCGGCGAGCACCGCGCGCGCCTCGGCGAGGTTCGGCGTGACCAGCGTGGTGCCCGGCACCGGCTGCGCGCCGCGCGGGTGCGGGTCCCAGACCACGGGGACTCGCTCGGCCAGCTCCCGCAGGAGCCGCCGGACGTCCGGGTTGCGCGTCAGGCCGCGGCCGTAGTCGGCCACGAGGACCGCGCCGGCGTCCTCCAGGACTTCGCGCACCCGGGCGGGCAGCGGGTCGCCGGTCGCCGTGCCGTCGCCGGAGTCCAGGCGCAGCAACGACTGCCCGCCCGCGCGGACCCGGGTCTTGCACACCGTCGTGCCGCGCAGCGGCAGCGGCAGCACGGTGACGTCCGGTTCGAGCAGCCCGGTGAGCGCGTGGCCGCCTTCGTCGTCGCCGAGCGGCGTCACCAGGACGACTTCGGCCGCCGACCGCGCGGCCAGCAGCGCGGCGAGGCCGGCGCCACCGGGCCGGCGGCGGCGAGCCGTCAGGTCGACCACCGGCACCGGCGCCTCCGGGCACAGCCGCTCGGCGGTGCCTTCGGCGTCGACGTCCAGCAGCGTGTCGCCGAGGACGACCAGCGGCTTCACGCGGTCACTCCGAGCGCGTCGTCGAGCGCCGCGCACAAGCCGTGGACCAGGGCCAGGTGCATCTCCTGGACGGTCGCGACGGTCGGCGCCTCGACCGTCACGGCGTCGTCGCACAAGGCGGCGAGGGGGTTCGGGGCCGGCCCGGTCAGCGCCCACGTCGTGACGCCGAGTTCGTGCGCGGCCTTCGCGGCGGCGACGACGTTCTGGCTGCCGCCGCTGGTGGACAGGCACACCAGCACGTCACCCGGCCGCCCGTGCGCGTGCACCTGGCGGGCGAAGACCTCGTGGTCGCCGTAGTCGTTGACGATGGCCGTGGTCGCGGACGTGTCCGCGTGCAGCGCGATCGCCGAGAGGGGACGGCGTTCGTGGCGGAACCGGCCGACGAGCTCGCCGGTCAGGTGCTGGGCCTCGGCGGCGCTGCCGCCGTTCCCGCAGGCGAGCAGCTTGCCGCCGGCCTCGAAGACGGCGGCGAGGTGCCGGCCCCACGCGGTTATCTTGGGGGCGGATTCACGGGTCCGGCCGGCCGCTTCGGCCAGCGCGGCGAGATGGTCTTCCATCACGGCACCTCCTTCTCCTCCGGCGACGCCGCGCCGGTTCGGGTGGGACGCCGGAGCACGAACGGCCCCAGCGCGAGCAGGTCGACGGGCGCCGAGCCGAAGCACTCGAGCGCGTCGCGGGGCGAGTCGACCATCGGACGGCCCGCGGTGTTGAGGCTGGTGTTGATCACCACGGGCAGGCCGGTCCGCCGTTCGAACGCGGCGAGCATCCGCGCCAGCACGGGGTTTTCGCGCTCTTCGACGGTCTGCACGCGAGCCGTGCCGTCGACGTGCGTGACGGCCGGGATGCGGTCCCGCCAGGCTTCGGCGACGTCGTGCACGAACAGCATGTACGGGCTCGGCAGCGGGCCGCGGGTGAAGATCTCGGCCGCCCGTTCGGCCCGGACCATCGGCGCCACCGGGCGGAACTGCTCGCGGCCCTTGACGTCGTTGAGCCGTTCCAGGTTGGCCTGGCGGCCCGGGTGGGCCAGCAGCGAACGGTGCCCCAGCGCCCGCGGGCCGAACTCGGCGCGGCCTTGGAACCACGCGATGACGTCGTCGTTCGCCAGCGCTTCGGCGACGGTTTCGGCGAGGTCGTCCGGACGCTCGTAGGGCAGCTTCGCCTTGATGAGGATGTCCTCGAGCTCTTCGTCGGTCCACCCGCGACCGAGACCCGCGTCCCCCATGGGAGCGCCGCGTTCCCCGGCGTCGGCGGCCAGCTGCAGGGCCGCGCCGAGCGCGGTGCCCGCGTCCCCGGCGGCGGGCTGCACCCAGATCCGGTCGAACGGGCCTTCGGCGTGCAGCCGCGTGTTGGCGACGCAGTTGAGCGCGATGCCGCCCGCCATCGCCAGGTCGCGCTGGCCGGTGGCTTCGTGCAGCCAGTCCGCCAGTTCCAGCAGGATGTCCTCGAGGACCTTTTGGACACTCGCGGCGAGATCGGCATGACGCGGCGTCAGCTCCTCGCCGGCTTTGCGGCGTGGGGCCAGCGCGGCGAGGTCGACGCCGGACGCGTGGAAGCCGCCATCGCCGGTGACGTGGACGTGCTCGCAGAGTTCGTCGAGGAACTCGGGTTTGCCGTAGGAGGCCAGCGCCATGACCTTGTACTCGTCGCTGGAGCGGGCGAAGCCGAGGTGCTCGGTGAGGTCTTCGTAGAGCAGGCCGAGCGAGTGCGGGAGCCGTTGCGCGGCCAGCTCCTTGAACCGCCCGTCGCGGTACTCACCGGCCAGGTAGGACGTGCTCTCGCCGCGTCCGTCGGCGACGAGCGTGGCGCAGTCGCCGAACGGGGCGGCGAGCGCAGCCGACGCGGCGTGCGCGACGTGGTGCCGGACGAACTTGACGATTCCCGGGTCGAGACCGGGCAAAGCGGACTTCAGGAACTTCGGTGCCCGCTTCGCGAATTCGGTCCGCAGTTCCTCGCCGCTCGGGTCGTGGCCGGGCAGGCCCGGTTCGACCAGCGCGGGGTCGTAGGAGTAGCCGACGGCGTCGAGGTCCTTCGCGGACAGTCCCGCCTGCGCCAGGCACCAGGCGGCGGCCTGGGCGGGCTGCTCCCAAGTGGAGAACGGCACCGCCTGCTTGCCGTGCTTGCGGCGGCTGAACCGCTCCTCTTCCGCCGCGGCGACGATCTCCCCGTCCACGACCAGTGCGGCGGCCGGGTCGTGGAAGACGGCGTTGATCCCGAGTATGCGCATCGACCTGCCTCTGGCGTTCCGGTGCGGACTCCGCTGGCCCGCTCTCGCCTATAGCGCTACCCGGCGAAGTCGTTGATAAACGATCGCGCGCAAAAGCCCTGGGCGTCGCTACTCAGCGCGACGGCGCCCGGCGGAACCACGCCACTGTGCGACGGAGGCCGTCGTCGGCGTCGACCTTCGGTTCCCAGCCGAGGACCTCCCGCGCGAGGGAGATGTCGGGGCAGCGGCGCTTCGGGTCGTCGACGACGGCGTCGATGTGCTCGATCGGCGAACCGGACCCGGTGATCTCCTTGATCAGCTCCGCCACCTGACGGACCGTCAGCTCGTGCGGGTTGCCGATGTTCACCGGGCCCGGGTGGCCCGACCGCGCGAGGGCGAGAAGGCCGCGGGCGGTGTCCTCGACGTAGCAGATGGACCGCGTCTGCTCGCCCGTGCCGGTGACGGTGATCGGCTCGTTCTTCAGCGCCTGGTCGACGAACGCCGGGATCATCCGGCCGTCGTGCGCGCGCATGCCGGGGCCGTAGGTGTTGAAGATCCGCGCGATCGCGGTGTCGGTGCCGTACTCGCGGCGATAGGCCGACGTCAGCGCTTCGGCGTAGCGCTTGGCCTCGTCGTAGACGCTGCGGGGCCCGATCGGGTTGACGTTGCCCCAATACCCTTCGCGCTGCGGGTGTTCCAGCGGGTCGCCGTAGACCTCGCTGGTGGAGGCGAGCACGAACCGGGCGCCGTCGCGGCGGGCGAGCTCGAGCGCGTGCTCGGTGCCGGACGAGCCCGCGCGCAGCGTTTCCAGTGGCAGCGCCAGGTAGTCGCGCGGCGACGCGGCCGAGGCGAGGTGGAACACGACGTCGGCCCGGTCCGCCAGGGGGATCGGGTGGGTGACGTCGTGGCGCACGAACCGGAACCGGTCGTGGCGGCGCAGTTCGTCGAGGGCGTCCGCCGACGACGTCGCGAGGTTGTCCACGGCGATCACTTCGACGTCCTCTTCGAGCAGCAGCGCGCACAGGTGCGCGCCGACGAAGCCGGCACCCCCGGTCACCACCGCACACCCGAACCGCCTGGTCATTCCCGGATCCGTCATGCCGGGGCGGCTACCCGGCGCCCGGGCCGGCGAAACCGTGTAAGGCCGCCGCGAGCGGGTACGCGGGCCACCATGCGAGTTCTGCTCACCGGATGGGCCAGTTTCCTGCACGGCGAAGCGACCGCGGGGGACGTCCTCAGCCTGCGAGCGGCCGGTGCCGCGCTGACCGGAGCGGGGATCGACCACGACGTCGTGTGGAGCCCGGGTTTCCGCCCCGGCGCCCGGCACCTGCCCGACGCATCGCCCGGGGACTACACGCACGTGGTGTTCGCCTGCGGCCCGGCCCACGGGCCGCAGGTACGGGCGCTGCACGAGCGGTACGCCGCCTGCCGCCGGATCGCCGTCGGGGTGAGCGTCGTCGACCCGGAAGACCCGGCGGTGACCGGGTTCCACCGCGTCTTCGCGCGCGACGACGGCGTCACCCCGGACCTCTCCCTGGCCGCGTCCGTCTCGGCGACACCGGTGCTCGGCGTGATCCTCGCGCCGCACCAGCCCGAGTACGGCGGCGCGGGACGGCACGGCGAGGTGCACGACGCCCTGACCGGCTGGCTCGCCGGTCTCGACTGCGCCCGCGTCCCGCTCGACACCCGCCTGGCGCACGAGGACTGGCAGCGGTGCGCCACCCCGGACCAGTTCGTCTCCGCGGTGTCCAAAATGGACGCCGTGGTGACCACCCGGCTGCACGGGCTGGTGCTCGGGCTGAAGGCGGGGGTGCCGGTGCTCGCGGTCGACCCGGTGGCCGGCGGCGGGAAGGTGACCGCGCAGGGGAAGGCGCTGGGCTGGCCGGTCGTCGCGGCCGAAGACGCGGGCGACACCGCGTTGCTCGGCTCCCGGCTGAAGTGGTGCCTTTCGCGCGTAGGAAACGACCCTTTCATAGGAAAAGTTCCCTCGCTGGCCGGGCTGGTCGACGAGCTGGTGGGTTCGCGGTGAGCGCGCGCACGACGGTCGTCATCGCGACCCGCGACCGCGCCCGCGAACTGGAACGGACCTTGACGCAGCTGTCTACTTTGGCCCCGAAGCCACCGGTCGTGGTGCTGGACAACGCTTCCGAGGACGAGACGGCTCAGGTCGCCGGGCGGTACGCGAACGTGCGCGTGATCCGGCTGCCGCAGAACCTCGGGGCCGCCGCCCGCACCCTCGGCGTCATCGTGGCCGACACGCCGTACGTCGCCTTCAGCGACGACGACTCGTGGTGGGCGCCAGACGCGCTGGCCGAGGCGGAGCGGATCTTCGACGAGCACCCGCGGACCGGCCTGCTCGCCGCGCGCACGCTCGTCGGCCCGGAATGCCGGGACGACCCGGTGACGCCGGAAATGGAGCGCAGCCCGCTGGGCCGCCCGGACGGCGCGCCCGGACCGCTGGTCCTGGGCTTCCTCGCCTGCTCGGCGATCGTCCGCCGCACGGCGTACCTGCAGGCCGGCGGGTTCAGTCCGCTGCTGCACTTCGGCGCGGAAGAGCAGCTGCTGGCCTACGACCTGGCCGCGCGCGGCTGGGAGGTCTGCTACGTCGGGCGCCTGCGAGCCCACCACCACCCGTCCCGGTCGCGGCCGCCGTCGTCGTGGCGCCGCCGGGCCGAACTGCGCAACCGGCTGCTCATCGCCGTGCTGCGCCGCCCGCCGCGGGTCTGCCGCCGCGAGGTGGTCAGGACGCTGGTGCGGGCGCCCGGCGCCGTCCTCGGCGCGGTGCCGCGGCTGCCGCGGGCGCTCGGCTCCCGCCGCGTCCTGCCCGACCACGTCGAACACCAGGCCCGGACTCTGGAAAGGACCGCCGAATGGCGCGAATCTCGGTCGTGATCATCACCTGCAACCGGCGCTCGCAGCTGCGCGAGACCTTGGCGCACATGACGTCCCTGCCGGACGAGGCGCCGATCTTCGTCGCGGACAACGGGTCGGGCGACGGCACGGCCGGCATGGTCGCCCGGGAGTTCCCCGGCGTCCGCCTGTTCCGGCTGGCGGAGAACCTCGGCGCGGTGGCCCGCAACGTCGCGGTCGAGGAGGTGACGACGCCGTACGTCGCCTTCTGCGACGACGACACGACGTGGCAGCCCGGGGCGCTCACCCGGGCCGCGGACATCCTGGACGCACACCCCGGGCTCGGGTCGGTGACCGGGCGCTGCCTGGTCGAGCCGGGCCTGGCGGAGGACCCGATCACGCCCGAGCTGCGCGAGTCGCCGGTGCCCGGCCCGGACTGGCTGCCGGGCCCGGCCCTGCTCGGCATCATGGCGGGCCTGACGGCGGTGCGCGTCAGCGCGTTCCGCGAGGTGGGCGGCTTCTCGACGCGGATGTGGCTCGGCGGCGAGGAGGAGCTGTTCGCCCTCGACCTCGCCGCGCGCGGCTGGTGGATGTGCTGGGCCGAGGACGTGGTGATCCACCACGCGCCGTCGAAGCTGCGCGACCCGCGCCACCGCCGTCGCCTGGGGATCCGCAACACGCTGTGGACACTCCTGCTGCGCCGCCCCTGGCCGGCGGTCTTCCGCCGCGCCCGCGAAGTCCTGCGCACGGCCCCGTTCGACGCCGCCACCGCGGCGGCCCTGCTGGACGTCGCCCGCGGCCTCCCGTGGGTCCTCCGCGACCGCCGCGTGGTCCCGGACCACGTCGAGCACGGCCTCCGCCTCCTGGAAGCCCCCCAACGCGCTTCCAAAGCCCGCCGCTACGTGGGGTGAAAGTCCGTGAAGGCCTCCTTACCGGCCATAAGGGCCGGTAAGGAGGCCTTCACGGCTTTACGTCAGCGGGCCTCGGCGGTGGCGGCGGTCTGGGGCACCAGCTTGTGGTACGCGCGGAGCGTGTCCGCGGCGACGCGGTCCCAGGAGTAGCGGGCCACCGCGCGGTCGTGGCCCGCGGTGCCGTAGGCGTGGCACAGCGCCGGGTCGTCGATGAGCCGCCGGACGCGGGTCGCCAGCTCCTTCGGCTGGTGCGGGCGGACCAGCAGGCCCGTGACGCCGTCGACGACGGTGTCGGTCAGCCCGCCCACCGCGGAGGCGACCACCGGGACCCCGCACGCCATCGCTTCCAGGGGCACGATCCCGAACGGCTCGTACCACGGCGTGCACACGACGGCGTCGGCCGAGCGCAGCAGGGCCGGCATGTCCTCCCGGGACACCTGGCCGGGCCAGCCGACGCGGTCGCCGACGCCGAGCCGGTCCGCGAGCTGCCGCAGCCGTCCCGCCTCGGGGTCCTGGGACACCCTGCCCTGCTCGGGGCCGCCCGCGATGACCAGCTCGGTGTCCGGCAGCTGGGCGAGCGCGGTGATCGCGATGTCGAACCCCTTGCGCGGGACCAGCCGGCCCACCGAGACCAGGCGGTGCGGCAGCCGCCGTCGCGCCACCGGCCCGTCGGGGGAGAACCGGCCGAGGTCGACGCCGCACGGGACGATCGAGATCCGCGACCGCGGCACGCCGAGGCGGGACAGCTCGAAGACCTCGTCGGAGCAGGTGGCGATCACGCGCCCGGCCTGGCGGCCGATGATCCGCTCCAGCCGGATCCGGTCCGCGGGGCTGGTGTCCTTGTCGCCCTGGTAGCGCTTCTTGACGACGCCGAGGGCGTGGAAGGTCTGGGCCACCGGCGTCCCGGTCGCGCTCGCGGCCAGGGACGTCGCGAGGCCGGACATCCAGAAGTGCGCGTGCGCCAGGTCCGGCCGGTCCAGGGCCCACCGGTCGCGCAGGAAGCTGCCGAACTCGCCCATGTAGGGCAGGAGGTCGTCCTTGGGCATCTTCCGCGGTGGCCCGGCGGGCACGTGCACGACGCGGTAGCCCTGGGGCGTGCGCACCTCGGGCGGCTCGTCGCGGCTCTCCCGTCGCGTGTAGACGGTGACGTCGTGGCCGGCGCGCGTCAGCGCGGCCGACAGCTCCGCGACGTGCACGTTCTGGCCGCCGGCGTCGGCTTCGCCCAGCGCGGCGAGGGGGTTGGCGTGCTCGGACACCATCGCGATCTTCATCGGTGCGGCGTTCCCTTCACGGTTCAGCGGGCCGTCTCGGCGAGGAGGTGGTCCCAAGCGGTCAGGAAGGCGGCCAGCCCGTAGTGCTTCAGCGCGTGCTCACGGGCGTTCTTTCCGGCGAGGGCGGCGAAGTCGGGCTCGTGGATCAGCTCGCGGAAGCCCCGGGCCAGCACGGAGACGTCGGTGGAGAGCACGCCCGCGTCGTCCGGCACGGCCTCGACCGCCTCGGTGGCGGCGAACACGACGACCGGCATCGCCAGGTGCATCGCCTCCAAAAGGGACAGTCCGAGCGACGTCCACCGGGCGGTGTGCAGGTAGACGCGGCGACGCGCGATCTCGTCGTGCAGCTTCGGCGCCGGGACGTCGCCCAGGCCGCGCAGCGGCGCGCCGAGCTTCTCGGTCCCCATGCCGAACACGTCCACGGGGGCCTCCCCGGCGAGCGTGCCGAGCAGGTCCGCGCCGGTGACCCGCTGCCGTCGCACCGGCTCGTTGATCATCGACACGCCGGCGGCGAGCTCGCCGGTGTAGCGCGGGCCCGGGTCCGGGATCCCGTGCGGCACCACGGTCGTGGGCGCGCGGCCGCAGTCCCACATCGCCGCGTTGAAGTGGGTCACGTGCGCGACGGTGATGTCGGACCGGCCGGCGAGGGGATGCTCGCTGGACGCGGCGTACGGCCGGGGCGCGTTGTGTTCCACGTAGACGGCCGGAACGCCGAGGCGGGCGGCGAAGTCGAGCTCTTCCGGGCGTTGCAGGACGACGACGTCGGGCTCGGCCTCGGCCAGCCGGTCGAGCGGCACTTCGGTCACCGACGGCCAGTCCCGCCCGGCCTTGCCGAGGCCCCAGGGCGGGCCCTCGGGCGAGACCGGCAGGAAGTATTCGTGGCGGCCGCGGACGAAAGCGTCGGTCCACGAGCCGTGCACGTGCCAGAGCAGTACTCTCAGGCGCCGGGATCCGGGATCGGTCATGCTCCCTGATTGCCCGGAGATCGCGCGTTAAACGTGCGCCCGAACGGGGTACCCGGCTCCGGACGGTCGTGCGCCCGACGAAAGGACGTCCATGCGGTTCACCCCACGGGGCACCCGGTTCTTCGACCTGCTGACCGACGCGGCGAGAAACCTCGTCACCGCGACCGGGTTGCTGACGGACCTCGTGGCCGCCGAACCCGCCGAGCGCGAGCCGATCGCGAAGCGCCTGCACGAGGTCGAACACCAGGGCGACGAGCTGACGCACACGATCATGGTGGAACTCAACAGCTCCTTCGTGACGCCGTTCGACCGCGAGGACATCCAGGCGCTGGCGGCCAAGATCGACGACGTCCTCGACTTCATGGACACCGCGGCGGACCTGGCCGTGCTGTACCGCATCGGCGCGTTCCCGCCGGGCACGGACGTCCTGGTCCGGGTGCTCTGCCGCGCGTCCGAGCTGACGGCGTCGTCGATGCCCGGCCTGGCCAAGGTCGGCGACCTCGAGCCGTTCTGGATCGAGATCAACGAGCTGGAGAACGAGGCCGACCGGATCTACCGCCGGATCCTGGCCCACCTGTTCGAGCCCGGCGGCGACGCCCTCGAGGTGCTCAAGACCAAGGAGGTCGTCGAGCAGTTCGAGCTGGCCGCCGACGCCTTCGAGCACATCGGCGACGTGGTGCAGACCATCGCCGTCAAGGAGTCCTAGTGACGGGCACGGCCGCCCTGGTCACCGTGATCGTGCTGACGCTGTTCTTCGACTACACCAACGGCTTCCACGACGCGGCGAACGCGATCGCGAGCGCGGTGTCGACGCGGGCGCTGACCCTGCGCGCGGCGCTCGTGCTGGCGGCGGTGATGAACCTGGCCGGGGCGCTGCTGTCGACCGGCGTCGCCGCGACGGTGGCCAAGGGCATCATCGACGTCCCGGCCGGCCCGGACGCGCTCACGGTCGTGTTCGCCGCGCTGGCCGGTGCCATCACCTGGAACCTCGTGACCTGGTACTTCGGGCTTCCGTCGTCGTCTTCGCACTCGCTGATCGGCGGGATGGTCGGCGCGGCGCTGGCCGCCGCGAGCACCGTGCACTGGGCCGGGATCGGCGAGAAGGTGCTCATCCCGATGGTCGCTTCGCCGCTGCTCGGGCTGTGCCTGGGCTACCTCGCGATGGTCGGCGCGCTGTGGCTGCTGCGCCGCGCCAACCCGCACCGCAGCGGCCGGGTGTTCCGCCGGTTCCAGATCGTCTCGGCCTCGGCGCTCGCGCTCGGCCACGGCCTGCAGGACGCCCAGAAGGGCATGGGCGTGATCGTGCTGGCGCTGGTGGCGGCGGGGGAACAGACGACCTTCGCGGTCCCGCTGTGGGTGACCCTGCTGTGCGCCGGGGCCTTGTCGCTGGGCACCTATTCGGGTGGCCTGCGGATCATGCGGACGCTCGGCCGCCGCGTCTTCCCCCTGGACCCGCCGCACGGTTTCGTCGCGGAGTCGGTGGCGTCGTCGGTGTTGTACGTGACGGCGTTCGCGGTGAAGGCCCCGATCTCGACGACGCACGTGATCACGGCGGCGATCATGGGCGTCGGCGCGACCCGGCGGCTCTCGGCGGTGCGGTGGGGGATCGCGCGGGACATCGTCCTGGGCTGGGTCCTGACCTTCCCGGCCGCCGCCGCGGTGGCCGCGGCCGTGTACTTGGTCGCCGACCTGCTCACCTGACCCTGCCGCGGCCGCCGGGACGTCGCGAATGACAGAGAGGATGTGGGTGAGCACCTCCCGCCGGGGTCTGACCCTGCGAATGACTGACTTCGGGTCTTTGTTGAGATGTGTCGGCCCTGGTCGGGAGGTGCTCATTGCACTCACCGGCGGGGTGTTGGTGACTTCATAGGAGCCTGGCCAGAGGCCCCTTCTCTGTCTTGTCCCGTGTTGCCCGGCTGGTGCGTGCCGCCCTGCCCACGGTCATGCACGACAGGACGACAATGCCCACTATCGCACCCGGCCCGCAGGAGACCTTCGAGGTCATCGGCGGGGTCGACACCCACCTCGATACCCACACCGCCGCCGTGATCGACCCTGTCGGGCGGATCTTGGGCACCGCCCAGTTCCCCGCCGACACCGCCGGATACGCCGCGCTGCTGAGCTGGATGCACCAGTTCGGCCGGCCGGCACGGGTCGGAGTCGAAGGCACCGGAGCCTACGGCGCCGGCCTGGCCCGGCTACTGCACCGGGAACAGGTCACGGTTATCGAGGTCGACCGCCCTGCCCGGAAAACCCGCCGGTTCCAAGGCAAGTCCGACCCGATCGACGCGATCGCCGCGGCCAGGACCGCCCTGGCAGCAGAACACCCCACCATCCCCAAACTCCGGGACGGCCGGATCGAGGCCCTGCGCACCCTGCGGGTCGCCCGCCGCAGCGCGGTCGATCAGCGCGCCGACACCCAGCGCCAGATCAGGGCCCTGATCGTCACCGCCCCCGACCCGCTCCGCAACCAGCTGCGCGGCCTGAAAGCCCCGGCCCTGATCGCCACCTGCGCCGCATGGCACCCCGACCGCACCGACACCGCATCCCCAGCCACCGCCACCCGGCTCGCCCTGCGCTCCCTGGCCCGCCGCCACCAGCAGCTGACCACCGAAATCACCGACCTCGACCAGCTACTGACACCCCTGGTCACCGCGATCAACCCTCGCCTGCTCGCCGTCCCCGGTGTCGGCACCGACACCGCCGGCCAGCTCCTGGTCACCGCCGGGGAAAACCACGACCGACTCAAATCCGAAGCCGCGTTCGCCATGCTCTGCGGCACCGCCCCGATCCCCGCCTCATCCGGCAAAACAACCCGCCACCGCCTCAACCGCGGCGGCGACCGGCAAGCCAACGCAGCCCTCTACCGCGTCGTCCTAAGCCGTCTGCGCTGGGACGACCGCACCCGCGCCTACGCCCAACGACGCACCACCGAAGGCAAAACCAAAAAAGAGATCATCCGCTGCCTCAAACGCTACGTCACCCGCGAACTCCACCACATCATCACCGCACACAACCCCCAACCCACCCCTTGACATCCATAGGAGCATCTCATTCGCGGCCCCGGAGGTCCCGAATGAGTCATTCGCGACCTCCGGGCGCGGGTTTGTCCGCCACCGCCCGCGGGAAGCCGGGGCGGAGACACCCGCACGCGGAAGGGAGAGCCATGAAGGCAGTGACCTGGCACGGCAAACGCGACGTCCGCGTCGAGGAGGTGCCGGACCCGAAGGTCGAGGAGGCCACCGACGCGGTGATCCGCGTGACCTCCAGCGGGATCTGCGGCTCCGACCTGCACCTCTACGAGGTGCTGGGCGCCTTCATGACCGAGGGCGACATCCTGGGCCACGAGCCGATGGGCGTGGTCGAGGAGGTCGGGCCGGAGGTGCCGAACCTCAAGCCCGGCGACCGCGTCGTGATCCCGTTCAACATCTCCTGCGGGCACTGCTGGATGTGCGAACACGGCCTGCAGTCGCAGTGCGAAACGACCCAGGTCAGAGACCAGGGCAAGGGCGCGGCGCTGCTGGGCTACACCAAGCTCTACGGCCAGGTCCCCGGCGGCCAGGCCGAGTACCTGCGCGTCCCGCAGGCGCACTACGGGCCGATCAAGGTCCCGGACGGCCCGCCGGACGAGCGGTTCGTCTACCTCTCCGACGTCGTCCCGACCGCCTGGCAGGCGGTCGAGTACGCGAACGTCCCGGACGGCGGCTCGGTCGTCGTCTTCGGCCTCGGGCCGATCGGGCAGATGTGCTGCCGGATCGCCCGGCACCGCGGGGCCGGCCAGGTGATCGGCGTCGACCTGGTGCCCGAGCGGCTCGCCCGGGCCCGCGAACACGGCGCCACCGCGCTGGACGCGCGTGACCACAAGGAGATCGGCGATTCCATCCGCCAGCTGACGAACGGCCGCGGCGCCGACTCGGTGATCGACGCGGTCGGCATGGAGGCCCACGGTGCCCCGGTCGGCAAGCTGGCGCACACCCTCGTCGGGCTGCTGCCGCAGCCACTCGGCGAGAAGATCACCGAGAAGGCCGGCATCGACCGCCTGAGCGTGCTCTACGCCGCCATCGACAGCGTCCGCCGCGGCGGAACGATCTCGCTGTCGGGCGTCTACGGCGGCATGGTCGACCCGATGCCGATGATGGTCCTGTTCGACAAGCAGGTCCAGCTGCGGATGGGCCAGGCCAACGTGCGGCACTGGCTCGACGACATCATGCCGGTGCTCACCGGCGACGGCGACCCGCTCGGCGTCGAGGGGTTCGCCACGCACCAGCTGCCGCTGCAAGAAGCGCCACGGGCCTACGAGATCTTCCAGAAGAAACTCGACGGCGCCCAGAAGATCCTGCTGCAGCCGTAAACCCCGGGAGGAAGTTGCTCTTGCGAGCCGTCACCTCGCTGCCGTACGAAATCACCGAGGAAGACCACGTCCGGATCCCGATGTCCGACGGGACCGTCCTGTCCGCCCGCATCTGGCGGCCGGTCTCGTCGGACACCGAGCCGGTGCCGGCGATCCTCGAATACATCCCTTACCGCAAGCGGGACCTCACCGCGCCCCGCGACTCCATCCACCACCCCTACCTCGCCGGCCACGGCTACGCCTGCGTGCGCGTGGACATCCGCGGCACCGGCGAGTCCGAGGGCGTCCTGGCCGACGAGTACCTCGAACGCGAGCAGCTCGACGCCGAGGAGGTCCTCGAGTGGATCGCCGCGCAGCCGTGGTGCACCGGCGACACCGGGATGATGGGCATCTCGTGGGGCGCGTTCGCCGCGCTGCAGGTCGCCGCGCGGAAACCGCCGAGCCTGCGGGCGATCGTCATCTCGTCGTTCACCGACGACCGCTTCGCCGACGACATGCACTACATGGGCGGCTGCCTGCTCTCGGACAACGTCGCCGAGTCCGGCACGATGTTCGCCTACGCCACGCTGCCACCGGACCCGGCGGTCGTCGGCGAGCGGTGGCGCGAAATGTGGCTGGAGCGGCTGGAGAACTGCAGCCTGTGGATCGACGACTGGCTCGGCCACCAGCGCCGTGACGACTACTGGCGGCACGCTTCGGTGTCGGAGAACTACAGCGACGTCCAGGTGCCCGTGCTCGCGTCGAGCGGCTGGGCCGACGGCTACTCCAACGCCGTGATCCGGCTCCTGGCCCACCTCGACGTCCCGCGCCGGGGACTGATCGGCCCGTGGTCGCACAAGTACCCGCACCTCGGCGAGCCCGGACCGGCGATCGGCTACCTCCAGGAAGTCGTCAAGTGGTGGGACCACTGGCTGCGCGGCGAAGAGAACGACGCCATGGACGGGCCGATGCTGCGGACCTGGATGCAGGAAAGCGTGCCGCCGTCGACGTCCTACGAAGACCGGCCCGGCCGGTGGGTCGGCGAGGCGACCTGGCCGTCGCCGCACGTCGAGCCGCAGGAGCTGCCGCTGGCCCGGCACCGTCTCGCGCGGCCGGGGGAGACCGTCCCGGATGAGGCGCTGACGGTGTCGTCGCCGTTGTCGGTCGGGCAGTTCTCCGGGAAGTGGGCGTCCTACAGCGCCCCGCCCGACCTGCCCTACGACCAGCGCGAGGAGGACGGCGGTTCGCTCGTCTTCGACACCGACGTGCTCACCGAGCGCTGCGAGATCCTCGGTTCCCCGATCGTGCGGCTGGAGGTCTCGGCCGACCAGCCGGTCGCGATGATCGCCGCGCGGATCTCGGACGTCGCGCCGGACGGACGGGCCACGCGCGTCACCTACGGGCTGCTCAACCTGACCCACCGGGACGGCCACGACGAGCCGTCGCCGATGGAACCGGGCCGGCGGTGCGAAGTCGAGATCGAGCTGAACGCCGTGGCACAGGTCTTCCCGGCCGGGCACCGGATCCGGCTTTCGCTGTCCACGTCGTACTGGCCGCTGGCCTGGCCGCCGCCGACGCCGGTCCTGCTGAGTGTCCACACCGGACACAGCACGCTGGAGCTGCCGGTGCGCCCGGTCGCCGAGCCGGACGAGCTGCCGGCCCGGCCGTTCGGCGAACCCGAAGGCGCGCCGCCGATGCCGGTGACCGCGCTGACGCCGGGGGAGCAGCGCTGGACCGTCTCACGGGACCTCGTCGGCTACCAGTCGGCGCTGGACATCGTGAAGAACGCCGGCACGGTCCGCTACGACGACCTCGACCTGGAGATCACCCGGGACGTCCGCGAGCGCTACAGCTGGGTCGCCGACGACTTCT
This sequence comes from Amycolatopsis sp. NPDC021455, assembly GCF_040640995.1. NCBI lineage: Bacteria > Bacillati > Actinomycetota > Actinomycetes > Pseudonocardiales > Pseudonocardiaceae > Amycolatopsis > Amycolatopsis sp. NPDC021455. The sequence goes on from NZ_JBFACT010000023.1 coordinate 20,780, forward strand.
GCTCGCCGGTGGCGGAAGCCGCGTGGGACGTCACCTTCGCGCGCGGCGACTGGCTGGCGCGCAGCGAGACCCGCACCCGGGTGTCGTGCACCGACACCGAGTTCGTCATCGACGCGCAGCTCGACGGCTACGACGGGGCCCGGCGGATCGTCTCGCGCAACTGGCACAAGCGGATTCCGCGCGATCTCGTCTAGTTTCACCGCCGCGGCAGGGGGTAGACCTTCCGCGTGCGGATCGTGATCACCGGGGCCACCGGAAACGTCGGAACGGCGCTGCTGACCGCCCTCGAGCCCGGCCACGACCTGGCCGGGCTCGCGCGGCGGCCGCCGGACACGACGGCCGAGCCGTACCGCCGGGCGAGCTGGCACGCCCTCGACGTCGGCGTCCCCGGCGCCGAGGAGGAGCTGGCTGCGGTGTTCGCGGGCGCGGACGCCGTCGTGCACCTGGCGTGGGCGATCTCGCCGGCGCGGAGCGACCCGCCGATGGAGCGCACCAACGACCAGGGCACCCGGAACGTGCTCGCTGCGGTGGTGGCCGCCCGCGTGCCGCACGTCGTCGTCGCGTCTTCCGTCGCCGCCTACGGGCCGGCGCCCCGCTGGGAGAAGGTGGCCGAGGACTGGCCGTGCGACGGCATCGCAGGGAGTGCCTACAGCCGGGGCAAGGCCGCGCTGGAAGCCCTGCTCGACCGCTTCGAGGAGCGGCATCCGGGCGTCCGGGTGGCGCGGATCCGGCCGTGCGCGATCCTGCACCGGCACGCGGCCGGGGAGTTCGCGCGCTGGCTGCTCGGCCCGGTGGTGCCCGCCGGTCTCGTCGGCGGGCGGCGGCTGCCGGTTCCGCTGTGGACGGACCTGCGCGCGCAGGTGGTGCACACTTCCGACGTCGCCGAGGCGATCCGGCTCATTCTCGGCAAGGACTTCACCGGCCCGGTCAACCTCGCCGCGCCGGAGGTGCTCGACGCGGACGCGCTGGCCGGTGTCCTCGGGGGAACCCGCGTCCCGGTGCCGAAGCCCGTGGTGCGGCTCGCGACCCGGGCGGCCTGGCTCGGCGGGGTGCTGCCGGTGCATCCCGGGTGGCTCGAGCTGGCCGACCGGGCGGCGCTCGGCGACACCACGCTGGCGGAGACCGCGCTGGGCTGGCAACCTCGGTATGACGCCGCGTCCGCGCTCGCCGACCTCGTCGCCGGGCTCCGGGCGGGCGCGGGGGCGGCGAGCGCGCCCCTGGCCCCGCCGCGCCGCGACGGGGTCCTGGCCCGGTTCCGCTCGCTCACCCGGGCCGGGCCGAGCCACCAGTCGCAAGCCTGACCAGCCGGGAGGCCGGAGTGAGTACGGAAGCCTTCGACGCCGTGGTGATCGGCGCCGGGCACAACGGCCTGGTGGCGGCGAACCTCCTGGCCGACGAGGGCTGGTCGGTGCTGGTGCTGGAGGCGACCGCGCACCCCGGCGGCGCGGTCCGGACCGCCGAGGTCACCGAGCCCGGCTTCCGCAACGACCTGTTCAGCGCCTTCTACCCGATGAGCGCGGTGTCCCCGGCGATCCGCGGGCTGCGGCTGGAGGAGCACGGGCTGCGCTGGCGGCACGCGCCCGACGTGCTGGCCCACGTCCTGCCCGACGACCGCTGTGTGGTGCTGTCGCGGGACATCGACCGCACGGCGGCGTCGGTCGAGGAGTTCGCCCCCGGCGACGGCGACGCGTGGCGCCGGCTGTTCGAGCAGTGGCGGGAAATCCGCGAGCCGTTGCTGGAGGCGTTGTTCACGTCGTTCCCGCCGGTCCGCGGTGGACTGAAACTGCTGCGCCGCACGGGGACCGGCGACGCGCTGCGCCTGGCGCGCATGCTGACGCTGCCGGTGCGCCGGTTCGGCGACGAGCTGTTCGACGGCGAAGGCGCGAAGCTGCTGCTGGCGGGCAACGCCGCGCACAGCGACCTTTCGGTGGACAACGCGGGCAGCGCGGTGTTCGGCTGGCTGATGGCGATGATCGGCCAGGACGAAGGGTTCCCCGTCCCGGCGGGCGGTGCCGGGGAACTGACCGCGGCCTTGGTGCGCCGGTTGGAGTCCCGCGGCGGGAAGGTCCACTGTGGACGTCCGGTGCGCGAGGTGCTCGTCGCGGGCGGGCGGGCGATGGGCGTCCGGGACGCTTCCGGTGCTCCGGTGCGGGCTTACCGGGCGGTGCTCGCGGACGTCCCCGCTCCGCTGCTCTACGGCGAGCTGGTGGCCTCCGAATGGTTGCCGCCACGACTTCTCGAAGACCTGGCGCGGTTCCAGTGGGACAGCGGGACGGTGAAAGTGGACTGGGCACTGTCCGGCCCGATCCCGTGGACGGCCGAAGCCGCGCGCGGGGCGGGCACCCTCCACCTGGGCACGGACCTGGACGGGCTGTCGGCGTTCGGCGGCGAGCTCGGCCGCGGCCGGACCCCGCGCCGCCCGTTCCTGCTGCTGGGCCAGATGACCACGAGCGACCCGGACCGGTCGCCGCCGGGCACGGAGTCGGCGTGGGCGTACACGCACGTGCCGCGCGGCACGATGGAGAACCGGGCCGCGCTCGAACGCCGGGCCCGCCGGATGGAGGAGACGGTCGAGGCCAACGCACCCGGCTTCACCGGCCTGATCAAGGCGCGCTACATCCAGGGCCCGGTCGAGCTGGCCGACCACGACCCGGGCCTGGTCGGCGGCGCGGTCAACGGCGGCACGGCGGCGATCCACCAGCAGCTGTTCTTCCGCCCGGTGGTGGGCACGGGCCGCCCGGACACCCCGGTCGACCGCCTGTTCCTGGCGGGAGCATCGGCCCACCCGGGCGGAGCGGTCCACGGCGGCCCGGGAGCCAACGCGGCCCGCGCGGCCCTGGCCCGCTCCGGCTCCCTCGGCATCGCCTACGCAGCGGTCATCCGCGCCGCCCACCGAGCCCTCTACAGCTGACCCCGGCACCCAGGCCAAGGGCCGTGAAGGCCTCCTTCCCGGCCATAAGAGCCGGTAAGGAGGCCTTCACGGACTTTCGGTGGGGCTCGCTAGGGGCGGGGGTGGCCGCCTCGGGCTCGGGCGTGCTTGCCCGTGGCCAGGTCGGCGAGGCGGGCCAGGGACTCGGTGTTGCGCGGCTTCGCGATGAGCGCCTGCAGGGCTTCCGGCAGCACCTTGCCCGGTCCGCGGATGATGTGCTCCGTCATCCGGACCAGCGTCCGCCCGTCGCCGTGGGGGACCAGGGTGAGGCCGACCGCCGCCGCGCCGAGGGGCCAGCCGCGGGCCTCCAGGGACAGCGACAGGCCCTCCTCCACCGCCCTGACCACCGTCACGTCCTGGATGTGCAGCGGCCACGGGCCCACGCTGTGGTGGATCCGCGAACCCACCGCGGGCCAGTCCTCGTCGACCTCGCGGATGTGCGAGCTGCCGACCACCCAGCCGCCGTAGAGCCAGCCGTCGGCGAGCACGGCGAACACGGCGTCGGGCGGTACGTCGATCACGCGGCTTACCTCGGGCACGGCTTCCTCCTGCTTCTCGGGACGATTCAGGCATACCCACTCCCGCACGGGGTATGCCCGCTGCGACCGAGCAGGAGGCGGCGATGGCGAACGAACCCGAGAGCCCCGGAAAACTCTCAAAACGATCGTGGGGCGCGGTGCTCAAACGGACCTTCAAGCAGTTCAACCGCGACAACCTGACCGACTGGGCCGCGGCGCTCACCTACTACGGCGTGCTGTCGCTCTTCCCGGGCATCATCGTGCTCACCTCGCTGCTCGGCCTGCTCGGCCCGGACAAGATCCAGACCGTGATCGACAACGTCAACCAGGTCGTCCCCGGCCAGGGCAAGGACATCCTCGTCGGCGCGATCCGGGAGCTCGCCGGCTCGCGCGGGCTCGCCGGGCCGCTGGCCATCCTCGGCCTGCTCGGCGCGCTCTGGTCGGCGTCCGGCTACATCGGCGCCTTCATGCGGGCCTCGAACGCCATCTACGGCATGCCGGAAGGCCGGCCGATCTGGAAGGTGCTCCCGCTGCGGGTGGCGCTGACCGTCGGCATCGTGGTGCTGCTGGCCCTGTGCGCCCTCGGCGTGGTGGCGACGGGCTCGGTCGCCCGCCGGCTCGGCGACCTGATCGGGCTCGGGTCGACCGGTGTCCTCGTGTGGGACATCGCGAAGTGGCCCGTGATCGCCCTGCTCGTCAGCCTGGCCTTCGCGCTGCTGTACTGGGTGGGGCCGAACGTCCGGCAGCCGAGCTTCAAGTGGCTGACCCCCGGCGGGCTGCTCGCGGTGGTGCTGTGGGTGCTGGCGTCCGCGGGGTTCGCGCTGTACGTGGCGAACTTCAGCTCGTACAACAAGACCTACGGTTCTCTCGGTGGCGTGATCGCCTTCCTTGTATGGTTGTGGATCTCGAACCTGGCCGTCCTGCTCGGCGCCGAACTGGACGCCGAGCTCGTCCGCGGCCGGACCATCGAGGCGGGGGAGACGGCGGACGGCCAGGAGGAGCCGTTCCTGCCACCGCGGGACACGAAGGCGATGGACGACGACGAGGCCGCGGATGTCGCGCGGGAGACCGAACGGAGCTGAGCGGATGGCGAGCCGGATCACCGAACTCGTGCTGGAGTGCCGGGACCCGGACAAGCTCGCCGAGTTCTGGTGCCCGGTCCTCGGCTACGAGGTGATCGGCCACGAACCCGACGGCCTCGAACTGGGCCTGCCCGGCGTCCCCTTCGGCGAGGGCCCGCCGACGCTGATCCTGGCCAGGACCGACGCCCCGCGCCGCGGCAAGCTGCCCCTGCACCTCGACGTCAGCCCGGCGGGCTGCGACCAGGAGACCGAGCTGGCCCGGCTCCTGGCCCTCGGCGCCCGCCCGGCCGACGTCGGCCAGGACGGCACCGAGTCGTGGGTCGTGCTGCAGGACCCGGAAGGCAACGAGTTCTGCCTGCTGCGCAAGGACGTATAACGCCCTACACGGCCGCGCTGCGCGGCTCGTACCGGGCGCGCAGCGCTTTCTTGTCCGGCTTGCCCAGCCCGGTCATCGGCAGCGACTCGGCCACGATCACCTGCTTCGGCACGTGCACCGGCCCCTTGCGCTCCCGTACCGCGGCCTGGATCTCGGCGGTGAGCCGCTCGAGGTCGCCGTCCGCGTCCTCGCGCAGCACCACGACCGCCGTCACCGCCTCGCCCCACTTGTCGTCGGGCGTGCCGATCACGCCGACCTGCGCGACCGCCGGGTGCTCGGCCACCACGTCCTCCACCTCGCGGGGGAACACGTTGAACCCGCCGGTGACGATCATGTCCTTCACTCGGTCGACGATGAACCAGAAGCCGTCCTCGTCCTCGCGGGCGACGTCGCCGGTGTGCAGCCAGCCGTCGCGGAACGTCTCCGCGGTGACGTCCGGCAGGTTCCAGTACCCGCCCGCCAGCAGCGGCCCGGCCACGCAGATCTCGCCCGGTTCGCCGGGTGGCACCGGCTCGCCGTCCGGGCCGAGCAGGGCCGTGCGCAGGAACGCCGACGGCCGCCCGCAGGAGGCCAGCCGCGCGTCGTCGTGGTCGCCCTTGGCGAGGTAGCTGATCGCCATCGGCGCCTCGGACTGGCCGTAGTACTGCGCGAAGATCGGCCCGAACCGGTCGATGGCCTCGCGCAGGCGCACCGGGTTGATCGACGCGGCCCCGTAGTACACCGTCTGCAGCGACGACAGGTCGCGGGTGCGCGAGTCGGGGTGGTCCATCAGCGCGTAGAGCATGGTCGGCACGAGCATGGTGGCGGTGATCCGCTGCTCTTCGATGATCCGCAGGGTGTCGGCGGGGTCGAACTTCGGCACCACGACCAGCGAGCCGCCCTTGATCAGCGTCGGGGCGAAGAACGCCGCGCCGGCGTGGGACAGCGGGGTGCAGATGAGGAACTTCGGCGCCTCGGGCCACTCCCACTCCGCGAGCTGGATCTGCGTCATCGTGGTCATCGCCTGCGCGGTGCCCATGACGCCCTTGGGCTTGCCGGTCGTCCCGCCGGTGTAGGTGATGGAGACGACCTGGTCCGGCGGCAGGACGGCGGGTGCCAGCGGCTCGGGCTCGAAGCCCGCGGCGGCCGCGGTCAGGTCCTTGCCGACGTGGCTCAGCCGGTCGGGCACCGGCCCGATGGTGAGCACCTGGGTGAGACCGGGGACCTTCTCGAGCAGCCCGAGCGCGCGGTCGACGAAGGCGGGCACCGGGTCGATGATCAGCGTGGTGATGCCGGCGTCGTTCAGGATGTAGGCGTGGTCGTCGAGCGAGCCCAGGGGGTGCAGCGCGGTCCGCCGCGACCCCTGCATCTGGCCGGCGGCGATGATGAGCAGCACCTCGGGACGGTTGAGCGACAGCAGCGCCACCGGCGCGCCCGTGCCGGCCCCGAGCGCCTCGAAGGCCTGGGCGTACTGGCTGACCTGCTCGGCGGTCCCGCCCCCGGTCATCGTGGTGTCGCCCAGCACCATGACCGGCTTGTCCCGGTGGCGCTTCAGGGCGGCGACGACCAGGTGGCCGAGGTGGTTCGGATACCGCATCGCCTGCTCGTCCATCCCGCTCCCTTTCGCGGCCGCGAACTAGAACACGTTACTGTTTTCGACACCATACGCGGGCCGGGGCGAGTTTGTCAGCTCGCAGGGTGGGTGGAACAGGTTCCACGTGCTCCCGTCGGATGCCTTGAACGACTCGTTCAGGACGTCCCACGTCCTGAACGAGTCGTTCATGACATCGCAGCGGCGGTCGGCCACGCACTCCGAGCACGGATTCCCTTGTGGACGGTCGGCGTTACGGCACCGGCGCCGCCTGGGCCCGGGCCACCGCCTCGTCGCGGTCCGGTTGCAGCAGGTAGCCCGCCCGCACCGCGCGGTCCGCCGCCGCGGTGAACTTCGCGACGTACGTGGCGTGGTCCGGGTACAGCTGCCGGATCCGCTCCGGCGTCAACGGCGTCGTCGTGCCCAGCAGCAGGCACGCGCCCGCCACGTTGCCGCCGCTGTTGTTCGGTGCGTACGACGCGACCGGGACGTCGAGGTCGGGCAGCCGGACGCCGCCGAGGGCGTTCTGGTCGCCGTCGCGCAGGATGATGAGGTTGAGCAGCATCGAGATCGGCGTCGCCGTGGGCGGGGCCGCGCCGCCGCGTGCCCAGCGGTCCAGGTAGCGGAACGCCGTGTTCTCCGCGTACCGGAACGTCATGCTGTTGACCGGTTTGTCGCAGGTGGTCGGGGCGCCGTCGTTGATCGACCGGTCGCGGGCGTTGGCCGCGTTGTACAGGTTCAGGCCGTACTGGTCGGCGTGGGCCGTGCCGGCGACCTCCCAGGTGCGCACGAGCGGGGTGTCCTGCCGGACCGAGGCCGACGCGATGACGTCGGTCTCCGACTGCAGGACGAATACCGGGACGCCGAGGTCGGTGCGGATGCGGGCCGACAGCGCCCCGATCACGCCGTCGCCGATCGGGGCGGCGAGCGCGGCGCGGCCGTGGATCATGAAGCCGTCGTAGCCGCGGCGCACCGGCTGGACGGCGTTCGCGTAGGTGGTCAGCCGCAGGGCCGACTGCGAGTGCCCGGTGCCCAGCACGACGGCCGGGCTCCGGCCGCCCAGCAGCCGCGGGTTCGCCCGGACCGCCTGCGCGGCCTGGGCGAAGATGTCGTAGGAAAGCGCGTCACCGCTGAGGTTCACCGCGCCGTACCGCGCGGGGTCGAGGCTTTTGAGCTTGTCCGCACCGGCTTTCTGGGTCGTCACGCCGACGTAGGCGTAGCCCTCGCGGATGAAGTGCTCGTAGGACTGCGAGAAGTCGACCGGGATGTCGACGCCGAAACTGACGTTGAGCCATTCGACGACGACCGTGCCGGTGAACCGGGCGGCGTCGCGCGGCCGCACCACGACCATCCGGGTGGTGTAGGGATTGCCGGTGGTGTCGACGCGCGTGGCCCAGCGGCCGTCGTCGGTCCACAGGCCCACCTGGGCGAACGTGTCGGCGTGGCCGGAGAGCAGGTATTCCTCTTCGACGTACCCGCGGGAGGCGAGGTCGAGGACGCCTTGGGCGCCGCTGACCGGCCACCCCCTCCCCGCGCCGGCGGGCACCGCCGTGACGGTCGGGTCGCCGGCGGCCGCGGCGACTCCGGGGATCACGAGTGCGGGCAGGAGCACGGTCAGCAGGACGAGCAGGGCTCTGCGCATGGGAAAACCCTCCTGGTGGCGGGCGGTGCGCGCGAGCGGCTCCAGGTCTCCGCACCGTCCACATCGGACATCGGATGCGGTCGCCGGACCGGCCGGCGACCGCCCTTTTCTTTACTCGCCGGTATAGGAGCTGGGCAACGACGATCGCGGGTCAGGGGGAGAACCCACCGGGCAACGCTCAGGGAAGTGACAAGTCCACGCACCCGGCGCTCGTGACCGGAGAAAACCCGGGGAAGCCCTTTCGGCGACGCAACCTTGCGCGGGTGTCACTCGTTGCGCGACTATCGCGGGACGTTCTGCACGTGCACGCGCACGACGAGGGGGTGTGGTGACCGAGGTGGCGCCGGCGGTGGCCGGGACGGCGGACGGCCCGAGCGACGCGGTCCTGATCGAAGCGGTACGCGGCGGGGACATCGCGGCGTACGGCGAGCTCTACGACCGGCACCTCGTCGCCGCCCGGCGGGTGGCGGCCGCGATCGCGGCCGACGCGGCGGAACGGGAAGACCTGATCGCCGAAGGATTCACGCGCGTCCTACGGATTTTGCGTGCCGGCGAAGGCCCCGACGAGGATTTCCGGCCCTATCTGCTGACGACCATCCGGAACACGATGATCAGCTGGCGGCGGCGCGACTCGGCGGTCTCCCTGGTCGCCGAAGTGCCGGACGTCCTGCCGGGCGAAGGCAGCGACGAGCCGGTCGGCAGCCGCCTGCACGCCACCGTCGCCGTGGACGCGTTCGCGAGCCTGCCCGAGCGGTGGCGGACGGTGCTGTGGCGCACCGAGATCGACGGCGACACGCCCGCGCGGATCGCCCAGGACCTCGGGATGACCCCGAACGGCGTCGCCGCGCTGGCCTACCGCGCCCGCGAGGGCCTGCGCCAGGCCTACCTGGACCAGCACGTCCCCGCCGTGAAGCGGCGGGCCTGCCAGGCCGTCTCCGGCCAGCTGGCCAAGTGGGTGCGCGACGGCATCGGCGACCAGAAAGCGCACCGCATCACGACCCACCTCGACCGCTGCGCGGACTGCCGGGAGCTGGCCGCCGGTCTCCGGCAGCTCAACGAGGAACTGCCCGCCGGGATCGCCCCGCTCATCCTCGGTGTCCCGATCGTCTCGCAGTGGCTGTCCACGACCGGTTCGCTCGCCTCGTCCGGCGCCGCGGCCGGCGCCACCGGCGCGGGCACGTCGGCCCTGTCGTGGGCGACGGCGGCGAAGGTGGCCGCAGCGGGCGCGGTACTGGTCACGACGGTGACGATCGGTGCGAGCAGCCCCTCCGACGCGCCGCCGCCGCTCTCCGACGAGGGCACGACGACCCAGCCCGTGCGGACCGGGCCGCAGGCCGGTTCCCGGGCCGGCGACCCGCCGGGTGGCGTCCAGCCGACGCCGGGCGCGCAGGTCACGACCGATCCCGCGGCTCCGGGCGTGGAAACGACCGGCGCACAGCCCGCCGGGGAGTCGTCCGGTGCCACGAACCCGGGAAGCACGGGTGCGGCCGGCAACAACGGCAACGGGAACGGGAACGGCAACGGCAACAACGGCATCGGAAACGACCCGGCGGCCAAGGAGTCCAAGAAGGCGGCCAAGGAGTCGTCGAAGGCAGCGAAGGAATCCTCGAAAGAGTCGAAGAAGGCCGAGAAGACGAAGAACCCCGGGGAATGACCCGGCGGCGCCCCGCGACGCCGGGTCGTCCCGCTCAGCAGGGGTTCAGCAGCCAGCAGAGCCGGTAGTTCGCCTGGTAGGTCGCCGACGTCGAGGGTGCGACGATGTTCTGCGCCCGCGGCCCGCCGTGCGCCCAGCTGGAGAAGGCGTACTTGAGGTTGAGCGGCGGCAGGTTCTGCGGGCTGTCCGCGCTGATCGAGTTCGTCGACCCGGCGATCACCGTCCGGGAGAACGGCGTGCGCTGCTGGGTCCCGCCGACGGTGAGCATCGCCTGGCTCGGGTTGGACGTGAAGCTCAGCGTCACCGTCTTCGGCTGGAGGTCGATCGTCTTCGTCCCGGTGCGGCCGGACGAGTCCGTCGCCGTCAGCGTCAGCTGCAGGTACGACGGGTACTCGTGGTCCGGCGCGACGAACGAGCCCGCGGCGACGCCGGGGAAGTCCTGGACGTTGTGGGTGTGGCAGGTGCCGTTGGCCGCGCAGTGCCGGATGGCGAGCCGCCAGGACAGCGCCGACGGCGGCAGGGCGCCGTCCTGGGCGTCGATCGCGCGGCCGGAGAACGGCACGGTCTGGCCCACCGACCAGGTCAGCGCGGGGCTCGGGGTGTCGATGACCGGCACCGGGTCGAGCCCGGCCGGGTTCCCGACGGTGACGCGGACCGTCGTGGTCCCCGTCGCGCCGTGGGAGTCCGTCACCCGCAGCCCGGCGTCGACCGCCGCCGCGGTCGTGTACGTCCAGGTCGGCCGCGCGGCCGTGGAATCGTCGTACGCGCCGTCCGCGTCGAGGTCCCACGCGTACGACAGCACGTCGCCCGCGTCCGGGTCGGTCGAGCCGGTGCCGTCGAACTGGACGGTCAGCGGCGCGGGCCCGCTCGACGGGGTCGCCGTGGCCACCGCCACCGGCGGCCGGTTGGCGCTGCCCGGGTAGCTCACGCGGTGCAGCTCGCCGCTGCCGAGCGCGACGTAGAAGAGGTCGCCGCCGGGGCCGGTCAGCACCTGGACGGGCGTGCTGACGCCGGTCACGAACGGGACCAGGCGGCTCGGGCTGGGCTGGCCGCCGACCGTCTGCATCGCCCAGATGCAGCCGCGGGAGGAGTCGGCGAAGAACAGCGCGCCGGCGTATTCGGCGGGGTAGGTGCTGCCCGACTCGAACGCGATCCCGCTGATCGAGGAACCCCCGGTGGGACACGGGTCGGTGGCCACGACCTTGGCGTTGTGGTTGTAGGTGTAGTACGGCGCGGTCTGCCCGCCGGCGGTGTACAGGGATTCGCAGACGTCGAGGTTCGCGCCGTCGTAGCCGGCCTGCCGGGCGTTGCCCTCGAAGCAGGGCCAGCCGAAGTTCTCGGCCACCGCGTCCCCGGCGTCGGCGACGCGGTTGATCTCCTCCCAGGTGTTCCAGCCGACGTCACCGGCCCACAGTTCGGCGGTCCCCGGCCGGAAGCCGAACCGGAACTGGTTGCGCGACCCGTAGGCGATGACGCGGCGGGCGTTGGCGTCGGAACTGCTCGCGAAGGGGTTGCCGGGCAGGCCGGCGCCGGTGTCGGGGTCGATGCGCAGCAGCGCGCCGTTGAGCAGCACCGGCTGCCCGGCCGGGCGGCGCGGGGACTGCGAACGCAGGGCGCCGCCTTCGGCCGACGGCGGCGCGAGGTTCGTCCCGGCGGGCGACGGCGGGTCGGCGCAGGGGTTCCCGACCTGGCCGTAGTCGGCGAAGTTGAAGCTGGCGCCGTCGCCGCCGCCCGCGTAGAGGGCGCCGTCCGGGCCGAAGGCCAGTGCGCCGATCGAGTGACTGGGGTACTGCTGGCACCAGCCGGTGACCAGCGGTTTCTCGCTGACGGCCGTCCCGTCCGGGCCCATCGTCAGCTGGGAGACGCGGCCGGTCACGACGCAGCCCTGGTCGGTCGCGCCCGGCGGGGTCGGGCAAGTGTCGCCCCACTGCGGCGCGGTGCCGCCCGGCAGGGCGTCGAGCGTGTAGGAGACGTAGACGTACGGCCGGGTGGGGAAGGCGGGGTCGACGGCGAGCCCGAGCAGGCCGCGGTCCCAGAAGTCCTGGGTCGGCGTGCGCAGGTCGGCGAACACCGTCGCGGTCGGGTCGGCGAGGGAGTCGAAGACCTTGACCAGTCCGCTCTTCTCGGCGACGAAGACCCGCCCGTCGGGCGCGAACGCGGCGGCGGTCGGGGAGGTCAGGCCCCCGATCGCGACCGTGTCGGTGAACCCGGCGGGCACGGCGGCCGCGGGCGTCGCGGCGGCCACGGTCACCGCGAGCGCGCCGGCGAGCGGCACGACCACCGCGGCCGCGAGGGCGCGTCTTGATCTTCGGGGGAGCGGGGAACGGCGAAAACCCATCACGAAACTCCTGATGCGCTGGGGACCGGATCGGCGCGAACGCCGTCCCCTATGGCGCCGGAAGTCCGAAAGTTGTTACGGCGACGCCAAAGATGTCCCCGAACCGCGCAATCCCTTACGTGGTTCCACCGGTATCGCGCTCGTGTTATCGATGATGCTAACGTGGGTGGTATCAGTGATAACAAGCGAGAGGGTGCACCATGATCGTCATCACCGGGGGAACCGGCGGGCTCGGCTCGCAGATCGTCGAGCGGCTGCTGGAGCGGGTGCCGGCGGACCAGATCGGGGTCAGCGTTCGCGAGCCCGGCCGGGCGGCGGGCCTGGCCGAGAGCGGCGTCCGCGTGCGGCGCGGCGACTTCGCCGACCCCGATTCACTCGCCGACGCGTTCGAAGGAGCGACGCAGGTCCTCGTCGTCTCGATCGATGAGACCGGGGAGGCCGCCGTCGCCTACCACGTCGCGGCCGTCGACGCCGCCCGCGAGGCGGGGGCGAAGCGCGTTCTCTACACCAGTCACCAGGCCGCGTCCGCGGACTCGCTGTTCGCCCCGATGCCCGACCACGCCGCGACCGAACGCCACCTCGCGGCTTCGGGTGTCCCGTTCACCGCGCTCCGCAACGGTTTCTACGCCAGTACCGTGCCCATGCTGCTGGGGGAGGCCCTGCGGACCGGCGAGCTGATCGCGCCGGCCGACGGGCCGGTGTCGTGGACGGCGCGCGCCGACCTCGCCGAAGCGGCGGCGATCATCCTCGCCGAGGGCGGGTACGAAGGCCCGACCCCACCGCTGACCGCTCCCGTCGCACTCGACCTGCGGGACGTCGCGGGGATTCTCACCGAACTCACCGGCCGTCCCGTCCGGCGCGTCGTCGCGGACGACGACGAGTGGGCGGCGGGCCTGACCGGGCACGGCGTGCCCGAGGCGCAGGCGGAACTGATACTCGGCATGTTCCACGCCGCCCGCCGCGGCGAGTTCGCCGCCACCGGGCCGGAGCTGGAAAACCTCCTGGGGCGGCCGGCCACGCCGCTGCGGACGATCTTGGCCGAGGCTGTCCGGGCCGGCTGAGCCCGTGGCCGTTCGCCCGGCGGTCCGCCCCAAGGGACGTCCGTGAGGCCGTGGTGGCGCCGCCGCGGCCTCCGCGATGGTGGAGCGCATGCGCATCATGTACGACGCGCTCAACGCGCGGAACATCCTCAGGAAGGAGCGGCGGCCCGTGCTGGTGGCCGGGTACGTCGACCGGATCAGGCTCGCGCCGTGGACCGACGCGGACTGGGCGCTCTTCCCGGACGCGCTCAAGGTGCGGATCGTCAAGAAGGCGTCCACGAACGACGGCCACGTCCTCGACGTGGAACCCGGGGACGCCGCACCCGGGCAGGCACCGGGGTGGGCGGAAATGCGGCGCCGGTCCGGGTTCGCTCACCCGTGCGTCTACTGCAACCGCTCGACGTGGCCGAAGGTGAAGGCGGCGTTCGCCGCCCAGCAGGTCGAACCGCCGCTGTACTGGATCGCCACGGCCACCGGGAAGCCCGAGATCCCGGCGGGCGCGATCGCCGCGCAGTACCTGCTCGACGTCCCGCCCGGCATCGACATCTCCGTCGTCGCCGACTACTGGCCCGGCGTCGACGACGCACCACCGGCACCCCTGTCCGTCGAACCCGGAGTGGAGATCATGGAACGCATCACGGTGACCCCGCCCAACGCGGGCTCGAACACGGTCCGGCTCAACCTGTCCGGCAGCAGCGGAGCCGCCGTCGTCGTCCGCCCGCGGATCGACGGCAGCGGCGTCTCGAAACCGATGTGGGTCGGCAACATCTTCGCCTGGGGCTCGGACCGGACCGGGATCGGCCACAATCCCAAGTCCGAGCCGGGCTACGACGACCGGCTCACCTCGCACCGCCGGTTCGCCCTGCCCGGCGCGGTGTGGGCCGATCTCGAGTACAGCGCCTCCGAGCCGTTCGAAATCGACGTCGTCGGCTGAAGCGCCCGCGTCGGTCCGCCGGGCCGGTACAAAGCCGTACAACCGCCGGTGTACGAATTTTGGATTCCGGCCTGGCGTACTGACGTCCATGCGAATTCGGAAAGCAATCGTGCTCGCGCTGGCCATGGCGGCCGGCGTGCTGGCGCTGCCGGGGACGGCGAGCGCCGCTTACAGCGACCCGCTGACGACGACGACCAAGCAGAACCTGGTGTGGCACGCGACGCCGGCCGCCGCGCTCACCGCGCTGGACAACGCGTTGCCGAACGTCAGCCTCAACACCGTGGTCAACGACCCCAGCTACGACATGACCGGCTGTACCAGCGCGGAAAAGGCCTCGCTGCCCAAGGCGCCGGTGGCCACCAAGTCGATGTGCTGGGACGCCGACCGCGCCGGGACGACGACGTGGAGCCCGCAGGGCATCACGACCTCCGGTGACGCCGACAACGACGGCATGTGGGGCGCGGACAAGATCATCCTGTCCGGCTGGCACGGCACCGACGCGCTCGGCCGGTACAACGACGCGCGGATCCAGGCGATCAACTACAACAACCCGGCCTCGCCGTCGTACCGGATGTTCTACCTGGCCGTGCCGAACAGCACCGGCAGCAGCTTCACCGCCGCGCAGGCCCACATGGGCGGGATGGCCTGGTACGGCGACAAGATCTACGTGACGGCCGAGGGCAGCACCTCGACCGCGATCCGGGTGTTCAGCACCAAGCACATCCTGCAGATGACCGACACGACGTCGAACGCGATCGGCAAGACGTCGGGCGGGTACGCCGCCTACACGTACAAGTACGCGATGATGCAGATCGGCTACTACACCTACGCGAGCGGCACGTGCAGCATGGCGTCCGACACCGGCGTGCCGTGCTTCTCGTCGATGTCGCTGGACCGCAGCACGAGCCCGGCCAGCGTGGTGACGACCGAGTACTTCTCCGACCAGAGCCTCCACGGCCGCCTCTACCGCTACCCAATGGGCGAGGACTACCTGCTGGCGGCCTCGTCGTCCGGCACGGTGGCCGCGACCGAGGCGCTGCGCAGCTCGGTGGGCAACATGCAGGGCGTGCTGTCCAACGGCGGCAAGTGGTACGTCGCCCACAGCTCGGCGACGATCAACGGCCAGCTCTGGACCCAGACGACGGCGAAGAGCACCTCGGCGACGTGCGATTCCGGGACGACGGCCTGCTGGGCGGTCCACCCGGAGGCGTTGACCTACGACTCGTCGACGGGCCTGGTGTGGTCCCAGTCGGAGTGGTCGACGGCCGACTGCACGGCGAAGAGCCAGGTCTGCGGCCGCGCGGTGTTCGCGGTGCCGCTGTCGTCGCTGGTGGGCTGATTCAGGCTGATTCAACGAGACAGCAGGGACGCTCCGAGCGCCGTGATCAGGTAGATCACCTGGCGCCCGGAGCGTTCCCGCGTCACCAGCCCGTTCTCGTGCAGCACCCGCAGGTGCTGCGAGACGGCGCTGGGCGTGACCCCGAGCGCCCGCGCCAGGTCGGTCGTGGTCGCGGGGGAGCGCAGGGCTTCGAGGAGCCCGGCCCGCGCCCGGCCGAGCAGCCGGACCGTGCCGCCGGGCGGCGGCCGGGTCCCGGCCGTCCACAACGCGCCGCGCCCGCGGGCCGGGTAGCGGACCGTGGTCTGCGTGGACGTGTTCTTCTTGATCATCACGTACGGCGAACCGAGCACGACGGGGATGAGGACCAGGCCACCGGGACCCCGGTTCACGGCCCGGCAGTCGTCACCGGCCAGCAGCAGCCGGCCGTCGCGCCAGCGCAGGTCCGGGTGCAGGCCGTCGAACAGCTTCGCACTGCCGCCCGCGGCGAGGACCCGCGCCCGGTGTGCGACGTCGGCGTCGAGCACGGCCCGGATCCGCGGCCAGTGCGGCGCGACCAGCCGGTCGTGCGCCGTCCGCAGTTCGGTCGCGATGGCCCGCAGCCCGGCCGCCGGCCGCTCGGCGAGCTCGGCGGCGGCCTCGGGAAGCCGGTCGGTATGCGGTGCAGAGGGGCGAGGAGGGGCACTTTCACGTGAAAGTGCCCCGTCGCCGAACACGCGGTGCAGGCTGGCCCGGACCTGCCGGGCGGTGGTCCGCAGCAGCGCGGCCAGATCGTCCTCAATGGACGGACCGGTGTTCCGCGGGGCGGGCACGAGGAACTCGGGCCAGTTGGGCCGGTCGCTGACGAGCAGCGGCCAGGTCCACGGCAGTTCGAGCGGCGCGCGGGCGAGTTCGTCCTGCGCCCAGCGCAGCCAGGGCAGGGTGCTCGCCTGCCGGTCGCGGCCGGCCAGCTGCTGCAGGCACGCGACGGTTTCCGAGAGCGGCGAGATCGCGAACCGGGTCGCCGCCAGCTCGGCCACGCCGAGCTCGATCGTCAGGGTCACCCCTCGAGTATGTAGCGCTGGGCTAAAAACTGTCCCGATGTCGCGCCGGGTCCGAAGATCGCGGAATGACCCGGACCGACGGGAAACCCCGGCTCGCCAAGGCATACCTGCGGCTGTGGTGGGCGACCGGCATCGACCACTTCGGCACCGGGGCGTTCACCGCGGCGGTGCCGCTGCTGACCGTCACGGTCACCCGCGACCCGCGGCTGGTGTCGCTGGTCGCGACCGCGGAGTACCTGCCGTGGCTGCTGCTGTCCCTGCCCGCCGGCTCGCTGGCCGACCGGTACGACCGGGCCGGCCTGATGTGGCGGGCCCAGGCGGTCCAGGCCGCGCTCGCCGGCACGACCGCCGTCCTGGTCGCCTGCGGCGGGGCGAGTATTCCGCTGCTCGTCGTCACGGCGTTCGGGATCGGCGCCGGCGACGTCGTCTTCGGCACCGCGGCGCAGGCGATCCTGCCGGACCTCGTCGCGAAGCCGTTGCTGCCGCGCGCCAACGGCCGTCAGCAGGCGATCACCACGTTCACCGTGCAGTTCGCGGGACCACCGGCCGGCAGCCTGCTTTTCGGCGTGGCCGCGGCTCTCCCGTTCGGGCTCGACGCCGTCTCGTTCGCGGTGTCCGCCGCGCTGGTGGCGACGTTGCCCCGGCGGGCCCGCGGTGTCCGTCCGCGGGCCGGGCTCCGGGAAGGGGTGGCCTGGCTCGCGCGGCACCGGCTGTTGCGCACGGTCGCGCTCCTGCTCGGGGTCAACACCTTCGGCGGCCAGCTCGCCAACGTCACGCTCGTCCTGCTCGCGACCGAGGTCCTGCACGTGGACGCGCGCGGTTATGGCGTGCTGCTCGCCGGGGCCGCGCTCGGCAGTGTGCTCGGGGGTCTCGTCAGCGCCCGCGTCGTGGGGCGGATCGGGAACCTGCCGGCGCTCCTGACGGCGCTGACCGTCAACGTGGGCGCGTTCGCGGGGATCGGCCTGAGCTCCGGCGCCGTGGTGCTCGGCGCGTTCCTCGCGCTGAACGGCTTCGTCACGACGTTGTGGAACGTCGTGACCGCCGGTCTCCGCCAGGAGTTCGTGCCGTCGGCGCTGCTCGGCCGGGTCACCAGCGCGTACCGGCTGGCCGGCTGGGGCCTGATCCCGGTGGGCACGCTGACCGGTGGGCTGGTGGCGCACGGGCTCGGGCTGCGGGCGCCGTACCTCGTCGCCGCGGCCGTGCGGGGGATTGCGCTGGTGGTGGCGCTGCCGGTGCTGATCCGCGCGTTGCGGACCGACCGCGGGTTCAGTTGACCGCCGGCTCCGGTTCGGCCGGCTCCGGCGGCCCGGCCGCGGGCCGGCGACGGCGGTTCCACAGCTCGCGGCCCCGCCGCAGCAGGATCGGCGCCACCATGACGCCCAGCGCCAGGGTCGCGACGTCGAGCAGGTACGCGGCCAGCCACACGTGCTTGGCGATCTCGAAGTACCCGTCGCCGACCACCGCCATCGCGGCGATGCCGAGTGCGGCCAGCGCGGCCACTCCGGCGACGATGCCGTAGCGGGTCGTCGAGCGGCGGCGTCGCAGCAGTGCCACCACCGCGGCGGCCAGGCTGAGCAGGACGAGCACCGCCGGCAACCACGGGATGCCCATGCCGTCGAGCCACTGCTGGAACGTGGTCGAGTCGCCGCCCATGTCGCCGCTGACCGGGGCCGAGTTGTCCGGGGGACGGCTCGCCGCCGTCCACGGCTCGTCCGGCAGGTACGGCAGGCTCCGCCCGAGCGTCGCCTGCAGGCCGGTCCCGATCGCGCCCGCCAGCACGCCCGGGTGCTCCAGCAGGAGGTCCCAGGCCTTGTGCTTGACCGTGCCCGGGTCCTCCAGCAGGACGTCGGAACCGGAGAGGGCCTCCGGGCCGTCCGGGTAGTACGCGTGCCCCGCGCTCTGCTGCGCGTCCTCGGGCAGGCCGAGCCGGCGCGCCGAACCGGGCAGGTCGGCCAGGACAAACGTGTAGACGACGTTGACCGCGTTGACGTCGGCGTAGTTGCGGTCCTGCCACGCGAGGTTCGCGCGGATCGGGGCGATGATCTCGAGCACGAGCAAGACGGCGATCGCCGGTCCGACGATCCGGCCGGACCACCACCGCCCGCCGCCCGGCCGGGCGGCGGTGACCGCGCAGACGAGCACGGCCAGCACGAACAACGGCAGGAAGCCGATCTTCGCCAGCCCGCCCACGACACCGCCGACGGCGACGAGGAGCAGCGCCGACAGCCGTGCGAAGCCGTCCTCGGCCTTCGTCGCGGCGATGACCGCGAGCCCGCACAACAGCGTGTACGCGCCGAACAGCCCGGCCGGCTCGGCGAACGTCGAAACGAACAGCCGCGCGAAAGCCGGTTCGAGCAGGGGCAGCAAAGGTGGCAGCAGGAAGAGCAGGCGCAGCGGCCCGCGGGCCTGCACCGCCCAGGCCGCGAGCAGGGTGACCAGGAAGACCAGCAGCACGTAGAGCCAGCCGAGTTCGACCAGGCTGAACGAGCCGTGCCCGTTCGCGACGGACCCGAAGAGCACGGCGGCGCTGGACGGCTGCGGGTCCGGGCACGGCGTGCCGCGTCCGAAGTCGAGGACCACGCCGCCCAGCCAGCTCGCCTTGTGGTTCGGCGTCGCCGGGGTGAGCCCGGGCCCGCAGAACAACCGGTAGCCGTCCCCGTTGTCCCCGGCGCCGGTCGGTGTGCCGCCCAGCAAGCCGAGGACCAGCGCCACGGCGAGCGCGGCGACCGCCGCGGTCGCCGTGGCGATCCCCACCCTCTTCATGCCGATCAGCCTATGTGGTCGGTTCGCCGGGTGGTTCCGGAACACCCGAATCCTTGCGCGGGGCGGGTGGTCAGGCGCCGGGGTGCCCGCAGGCGTAGACGTTGGCGGAAGCCAGCGTCACGCAGGCGGGGCAGGTGTTGACCGGCCGGTCGCGGCGGCCGTAGTAGGGGTGGCGGGCGCCGCACAGCGCCGTGATCACGTCCCCGGGCCGCGGGTCCGGGTGACAACGGGGGCAGAAGGCGTGCGCGGCGCGTTCGACCTCGGCGCTCATGTCATCCGGGTACCCCCGGCCGCGGCGAGCCAACCCGCCGCCACGCCCACACGGACCGGCCGCCGGTGAAGCACCAGATCGCGATGACCGGGTCGCAGATCGCGCAGCCGAAGGACGAGTCGTGGGCGAACGGCAGGATCGGCTGGCCCTTCAGGTGGTGGACGACGTCCCAGGCGGTGTGCAGCAGCCAGCCGGCACCGATGAACGCCCACGAGTCGAGCCCGCGGAACGCGACGTAGGCCAGCACCGCGCAGAACACGACCTCCCACGGCCCGAGCGCGCCGCCGGAGAGGTAGGCCGCGCCCGCGCCGCCCACCATCACGGCGTTGAACTTCCGCCGGTGCGGCTCGCGGATCAGGGAGTTCAGCAGGACGTAGAGCACGCCGATCAGAATCGGCGCCAGCACTTCGATCATGGCGTTCACGCTAGGAAGCCGGGTGCGGACCGGCCAGTGGCTCTCCTGCCAGGCGTCACCGGATTCTCGCCAAGATAAGTCAAGCAGTTGACTTAAATTGAGGTATGCTCCGCTCATGACGACAACCGAATCGCTCACGGCGGACACCCCGATCGGCGACTGGGTCGCGCACCCCGACGGCGGCCCGCTCATCCGCTCCCTGCTCGCCGAGGCCGGGGTCGACGAGACCGTCCTCGCGCCGGTCCGCCTGCTGCCGCTGCGGCAGCTGGTCGCCCTCAGCCAGGGCCGGCTCGCCCAGGAGGTCGTCGACGACCTGGTGACGCGCGCCAACGACGGGGTGACCCCGGCGCCCGGGGCCGTCCAGGCGGGGTGGCGCGAGCGGATCGTGCCCGGCCGGTTCGAGGGCCGGACGGTCGTGGTGACCGGTGCGGCGTCCGGGATCGGCCGGGCGACGGCGTCGCGCATCGCCCGCGAAGGCGGCCGGGTCGTCGCGGTCGACGTCTCGGCGGGCCGGCTGGACGAGTTCGCCGCCGAGCTCGGGTCTTCGGAGCTGGTCGCCGTGCCCGCCGACATCACCGACGAGAGCGGTGTCGCGCGGATCCTCGCCGCGGCGGGCCCGCGCATCGACGGGCTGGCCAACGTCGCGGGCATCGTCGACGACTTCTCGCCGGCCCACGAGGTGAGTGACGAGCTGTGGCGGCGCGTCTTCGCCGTGAACGTCGACGGGACGTTCCGGCTGATCCGCGCGGTCGTCCCGGCGATGCTGGAGGCGGGCTCCGGCGCCATCGTGAACGTCGCTTCCGAAGCGGCGCTGCGCGGCTCGGCCGCCGGAATCGCCTACACCGCTTCGAAACACGCCGTCGTCGGCATCACCCGCAGCTGCGCCTTCATGTACGGGCCGCACGGCATCCGCGTCAACGCCGTCGCCCCCGGCGGCGTCGCGACCGGCATCGCGATGCCCGCGCAGCCGTCGGAGTTCGGGCAGGGCCGGGTCGGGGCCTTCCTCGGGCTGATCCCGCCGATCGCCACGGCCGAGCAGCTGGCCGCGTCGATCACCTTCCTGCTCGCCGACGACGGGGTGAACGTCAACGGCGCCCTGCTGCCGTCCGACGGCGGCTGGTCGGTGCAGTGAACCTGGCCGCGGTGGCGCCCGAGCTGCGCGGCCGGGTCCGGCGGATGCCGCGCCTGCCGCTGGAGCGGGCTTGGGTGCGGCGCCTGGTGCGGGCGGCGACGGCGTGGATGCGCCCGCCGTCGGTACCCGGTGTCGCCGTCGAGCTGCACCCCGGCCTGCGGGTGTACCGGCCGGACACACCGCAGTCGGATCTCACGCTGCTGTGGATCCACGGCGGCGGGCTGGTCATCGGCGGCGCGGCCCAGGACGACCGGTTCTGCGCGGAGACGGCGCGCGAGCTCGGCATCACCGTGGTGTCCGCCGAGTACCGCCTCGCCCCGGAACACCCCTACCCGGCGGCGCTCGACGACGCCCACGCCGCCTGGACGTGGCTGCGCGGCCACGTCGCGGCGGACCGGATCGTCGTCGGCGGCCAGAGCGCGGGCGGCGGGCTCGCGGCGGCGCTCGGGCAGCGCCTGCACGACGAGGGCGAGCGGCCGCGCGCGCAGTGGCTGTTCTGCCCGATGCTCGACGACCGCACCGCGGCCCGGCGCGGCCTCGACGACGCCGGGCACCGGGTCTGGGACAACCGCCTCAACCGCTTCGGCTGGCGCGCCTACCTCGGGACCGAGCCGGGTGCGCCGGTCGTGCCGCACTACGCCGTGCCCGCCCGCCGCGACGACGTCGCCGGGCTGCCGGACACCTGGATCGGCGTCGGGGACATCGACCTGTTCCACGACGAAGCCGCCGAATACGCCCGCCGGCTGCGCGCGGCCGGCGTGGACACGACGTTCCACGTCGTGGCCGGCGGGCCGCACGGGTTCGAGGCCTGGGCGCCCGCCACCGAGTTCAGCCGCCGCTACCTGGCCACGGCCCGGGCGTGGCTGGGACGGCTCCGGTGACGGGCTCCGTAAGGTGGGGACCGGCAGATCGTCGGGGTGACCGGGTGGGATGGATGAACGTCAAGACGGACCGCGCGAGCGCCACGCGGGAGAGCATCCTCGTCACGGCGGAGCGGCTGTTCGCCGAGCACGGGGTGCACGCGGTGTCCAACCGGCACATCAGCGAGGCGGCCGGGCAGGGCAACAACGCCGCGGTCAACTACCACTTCGGCACCAAGGTCGACCTGGTCCGCGCGATCGCCCGCAAGCACTTCGGGCGGATCGAAGCGCTGCGGGCCGAGCTCGTCGAGGCGGTCGACGGCGACGGCGACCTCCGCGACTGGGTGGCGTGCCTGGTCCTCCCGTCCACGACCTACCTGGGGGAGCTGGGCTCGCCGACGTGGTTCGCGCGGTTCAGCGCCCAGGTCATGACCGACCCGGTGCTGCGGCCGATCGTCGTGGAGGAGTCGCTGTCCTCGCCGGCGCTCGCCCGCGCGGTCGACGGGCTGAACCGGTGCCTGGACGGCCTGCCGCCCGAGGTCCGGGCCGAGCGGGGCGACATGGCGCGCCAGCTGATGATCCACATGACGGCCGAGCGCGAGCGGGCACTGGCGGAGGGCACGGCGACGCCCCGGGCGAGCTGGGACGACGCGGGAACCGGCCTGATCGACGCGATCACGGGGCTGCTGCTGGCCCCGGTGACCCCCGCCGCCTGACCCGCGCCGTCCCTTGTGGACGGTGCGCCGGTCGCGTCACTCCGGGCCAAGCGCCCCAATGTGGCGTTGGTTGCGTCAGACGCACCCAATGTGGCGTTGGGGGGGGGGGGGGGCCCCCCCCCCCCCCCGCCACATTGGGGCGCATCCGGGCCGGTGCCGGCGAACCTCGGACGCGCGGGATCAGCTGTCCGAAGTGGACGCCTCGGCGGGGGTGCGGCGGCGGATCAGCCAGGTGCCGGCGAAGGCGAGCGTGCCGAAGACCCCGGCGACGATGAACGCGGCCCGCAGCCCCGAACCGTCCGGGCTGCTCGCCGTGGTGTCCTGGCTGCCGAGCGTCGCCACGCTGACGAACACCGCCGTGCCGAGTGCCCCGGCCACCTGCTGCAGCGTCGAGAGGATCGCGCTGCCGTGCGGGTAGAGGTGATCGGGCAGCGAGCCGAGCGACTCGGTGAACAACGGCGTCATCATCAGCCCCAGCCCGGCCATCAGCAGCACGTGGATCCCGATCACCGCGATCAGCGGCGACGTCGGCCCCAGGATGGTGAACAGCCACAGCGAAACGGCCATCGCCGCCGCCCCGGGGATGACGAGCGGCCGCGCGCCGATCTTGTCGAACAGCGCGCCCACCGGGCGGCCCAGCAGGCCCAGCACCAGCCCGCCGGGCAGCACGGCCAGACCGCTGACGAACGTGCTCGTGTGCAGCACGGTCTGCAGGTACAACGGCAGCAGGATCGCCGCCCCGCCGATCAGGCAGACGAACAGCAGCGCGGTCAGCACCAGCGCGACCACGAAGCTGCGGTGCGTGAACGGCCGCAGGTCGAGCAGGGCGCGGTCGCGGCGCTGCAGCCGCAGCTGGCGCCAGACGAACACCGCCAGCGCGACGACACCGGCGACGATCGGGACCCACGGCGGCACCGGCGGCTCCGCCCCGGCCTGCTCGCCGGTCGAGGAAAGGCCGTACAGCAGGCCGCCGAACCCGATCGCGGACAGCAGCACCGACGGCACGTCCAGCGGCACCCGGCGGCGCTCGCCGTCCAGCCGCAGCAGCACCCCGCCCGCCACCAGCGCGGCGACCGCCAGCGGCAGCACGATCCAGAACATCCAGCGCCAGCCCAGCGAAAGCACGCCACCGCCGATGGTCGGCCCGATCGCCGGCGCGACCGCGATGACGATCGTGATCGTGCCCATCGTCGCGCCGCGCCGCTCCGGCGGCACCAGCCGCATCACCGTCGTCATCAGCAGCGGCAGCATCACCGCCGTGCCGCACGCCTGCACCACGCGCCCGGCCATCAGCATCCCGAACCCGGGCGCGAGCCCGCACAGGAGCGTGCCCAGGCTGAACGCCGAGAGCGAGAAGAGGAACACCTGCCGCGGCGAGAACCGCTCCAGCATGAACCCGGTCGTCGGGATGACGACGGCCATGGTCAGCAGGAACCCGCTGGTCAGCCACTGCACCGTCGTCGTCGGCACACGGAGGTCGACGGTCAGCTCGCGCAACGCGACACTGAGGATCGTCTCGTTCAGGATCATCACGAACGCCGACAGCACGAGGACCCCGATGAGGAGTCCCGAACGCGCGGGAGCGCGGTGCACGTCGGCGGACGGGGTGGACACGGTTTCGGTCATCGAGGTCGGGAGCTCCCCAGGTCGGCCGCGCCGGCGGATGGCCGCCTTCGGCGCCGGCGACGGTCGGGATGAAGGCGGATGTCCTTCGCAGTCTGCCCGTTTCCGCAGGTTCGTGTCACGGCGTTTTCCCACCCCCACCCCCTGTGTGGACCCCGCGAAGGCGTCCGATATGCTTCCGCCAGTACGAAGTTCCGCAGCGCGCGATTAGCTCAGCGGGAGAGCGCTTCCCTGACACGGAAGAGGTCACTGGTTCAATCCCAGTATCGCGCACCACGAGTCCGGCCCCCTTCGGACCTCGTGGAAGTTCGTACGACGGGCGATTAGCTCAGGGGGAGAGCGCTTCGTTCACACCGAAGAGGTCACTGGTTCGATCCCAGTATCGCCCACGAGACGGTTGAGAGGGTCATGTTCGCGGAAAGCGCGAACATGACCCTCTCGTCGTGTCTTGTGGGGGCCGAGCCCCCACATCCCCGCCGGGGGCAAGCCTCCGGACCCCTGCCCGTGGTCCCGTTGGGTTGTGGGCGTACGGGTTTGTCCACTTCGGACTTCTACAGCAGTCGGCGTTGCACCACGTCGGCGATTATCGTGTCGACCACTTTCCTCAGCTCGGCGTCTTCGGGGAGCGTTCCTTTGCGGCGGCCTGCGAACAGGAGGTGACCCGCGCCGATCAATGACAGTGCCAGTGCGCTCACCTCCGCGTCCGCTGCTATGCGGCCCTGTTCGCGTTCGGCTTTCAGGTAGGCCGTGAGCATGTCTCGGGCTTCGGCCAAAAGGGGGAGGCCCTCACCTGGTCGGCGTAGGCGGTTGCGGAGCTCGTCGCGGGCGAACAGCAGGCTTACCAGGGCCAGTGAGATCGGGTCGAACAGCTCTGTCACGGCGGCTGTGAGGTTGTCCGCCACTGTTCGTGTTCCCGCGCTCGCCTGCAGGAGTGCTTCCTGGTCCTTCAATCGGGTGATGCGGTGGGTGACCAGCTCGGCCAGGAAGGCGTCGAAGTCCGTGAAGTGGCGGTGCAGCACGCCTTTGGCGACGTCCGCCTCCGCCGTGACCGCTCTGCTCGTCAGGGCATTGGGGCCGTCCCGGAGCAGGACCCGGTCCGCCGCGTCGAACAGCTGCTTGCGTACGTCTCGCAAGTGGACTCCGGTCGGCATGGCGTCATTCTCCGCTACGCCCTCGGCGAACGCTCGGGTGGTTGTCTTAGTGGGCATGCGCCCACTAAGGTGGGCGCATGCCCACTTTGCCTCATGAAGCTCGCTCGATGGCCGAGTCCTTCGGCGTCGACGTCGATCGCTACGACCGTGCCCGGCCCGAGTATCCCGCTGAACTGGTTGCCCGGGTCGTCGCCGAGAGCCCTGGTGCCGACCTTCTCGACGTCGGATGCGGCACCGGGATCGAGGCGCGGCAGTTCCGCGCGGCGGGGTGCCGGGTGCTCGGTGTCGATCCCGATGCGCGGATGGCCGCCTTCGCGCGCGGTTCCGGGATCGACGTCGAGGTCGCGACCTTCGAGGACTGGGAACCGGCCGGGCGGACCTTCGATGCCGTCGTCTCGGGTCAGGCTTGGCACTGGGTCGATCCCGTCGCCGGTCCGGCCAAGGCTGCCGGGGTGCTGCGGCCCGGCGGGCTGCTCGCCGTGTTCGCGCACGTGTTCCAGCCGCCGGCCGTGGTGGCGGACGCCCTCGCCGACGGCTTGCGGCGGGTTCTGCCCGGCTCCCCGTTCGCGGGGGAGTCGCGGAGTGCCGCCGAGATCTATGACGTCATGTTCGCGAAGTTCGCCGACGGGATTCGGGACGCCGGTGGGTTCGATGAGCCCGAGCGGTGGCGGTTCGAGTGGGAGCGGTCCTACAGCCGCGATGAATGGCTCGACTTCCTGCCGACGACCGGCGGGCTGACCCGGCTGGCTCCGGAAGCGCTGGCCGACGTGCTCGACGGTGTCGGTGCCGCCATCGACGGGCTCGGTGGTGGGTTCGTGCTGCCGTACGCGACGCTCGCTGTCGTCGCGCGGAAGGCTTGACAAGAAGAAGTTGGGGACACCCCAGCCGCACGAGGGCCGGGTTCGTCGCCCGGCACCACGGTGAAGGCGAGATCCACCTCGACGGCCTGGCCGCCCGGGCGTGCCCGGGCGGCCACCCCGCTCAGGCGGGCGCGATCGGGCCGAGGAACGTGCCGCCGGAGACGTCGAGCGTGCGGCCGGTGATCCAGCGGCCGTCCGGGCCGGGCCAGGAACCCGACCACGTCCGCGACGTCCTCCGGCTCGCCGATCCGGCCGAGTGCCGTCATCGCGGTGAGGCCGGCCGCCGCTTCCGGGATCGACAGCATCGGCTCCGTCATGTCCGTCCGGATCGGCCCCGGCGCGACGGTGTTCACCGTGATCCCGCGGTGGCCGAGCTCGTTGGCCAGCGTCGGCGCGAGTGCCTCGACCGCGGCTTTGCTGACCGTGTAGCCGATCTGGCTCTGCACGGCGATCCGCGAGGCCATCGAGCCGACGAGGACGATCCGGCCGCCTTCGTTCAACGCCGGCAGCAGGCGCCGGATCAGCAACGCCGGCGTCTTGACGTTGATGTCCAGCAGCCGGTCCAGTTCCGCTTCGGTCAGCTCGCCGATCGTGCTGTGCGAGCTGATGCCCGCGTTGCCGACCAGGATGTCCAGGCCGCCGCCGAAGGCGTCGATGGCCGCATCGGCCAGCCGGTCGACCGCGCCGGCTTCCCCGAAGCGGGCGTACACCGTGAAGGCGCGGCCGCCCGCTTCCTCGATCAGCGCGACGGTCTCCTTGGCCGCGACCTCGTTGCCGCCGTGGTGCACGGCGACCACCGCGCCGTCGGCGGCCAGGCGCCGGGCGATCGCCCGGCCGATGCCCCGCGAAGCTCCCGTCACCAAAGCGTTCCTCGTCATTTCCGGCTCCTCCGGGTCCGTGCGGGCCGTGGCGGCCCGGCGCTGACCGAAGGTTTCCGCCCGGCGCTGACCGGCCGCGCACCACACGCGCACCGCCGCGCGGACCCCCGGTCAGCGGCCCGCGACGGCCGCCGGTTCGGGCGTCGCGGGAGCCGGAGCCGCCGGGGAACGCCGAGGCAGGAACGCGGCGACCGCCAGCGCGACGAGGGCCGCCGCCGAGCCCATGCCCAGCACGAGCCGGAAACCGTTCTGCGAAGGCAAAGTCACGGGTCCGAAGTGGATCGTCAGCCGGGCGAGCACCAATCCCGCCGTGGCGCTGGACACCGACGTGCCGATCGAGCGCATCAGCGTGTTGAGGCTGTTGGCGGCCGCGGTCTCGGAGACCGGCACGGCCCCCATCACCAGCGCGGGCATGGCGCCGTAGGCGAGCCCGATGCCGGCGCCGATGATGCTCGAAATCAGCACGAGGTGCCAGGTCGCGCTCATCAGCACGATGCCGAGGGCGTACCCGGCGGCGACCACCACCGCGCCGAGCATCAGCGTCGTCTTCGGCCCGCGCGTGGCCGTGATGCGCGCGGACACCGGGGCGAGCGCCATCATCACCAGCCCGGACGGGGCCATCACCAGGCCGACCACCAGCATCGACTTGCCGAGGCCGTAGCCGGTGGCCGACGGCAGCTGCAGCAGCTGCGGCAGGACCAGCGACATCGCGAACATCGCGAAGCCGAACACCGCGGACGCGATGTTCGTCAGCAGCACCTGGCGCCGCGCGGTCGTCCGCAGGTCCACCAGCGGCTGCGCGGTCCGCAGTTCCCAACGGCCCCAGAGCAGGAGGACGACGACCGCGCCGGCGAACAGCCCCAGTGTCGCCACGCTGCCCCAGCCCCAGTCGGCGCCCTTCGAGATCGCCAGCAGCAGGCACACCAGCGCGATCGAGAGACCGGCCGCGCCGGGTACGTCGAAGCGGCCGCCGGTGCGCACCGGCGACTCCGGCACGAGCGCCACGACGAGCACGGTCACGACCAGGCCGAGCCCGGCCGCGGTCCAGAAGAGCGCGTGCCAGTCGGCGTTCTCGGCCAGCAGGGCCGCCGCGGGCAGGCCCAGTGCGCCGCCGACGCCGAGCGACGCGCTCATCAGCGCCGTGGCGGAGCCGAGCCGCTCGGCGGGCAGCTCGTCGCGCATGATGCTGATCCCGAGCGGGATGACTCCGGCGGCGAGGCCCTGCAGCGTCCGGCCGGCGACCATCGGCACCAGGCTGTCGGACAGCGCGCCGATCGCCGAGCCCGCGACGAGTGCGCCGAGGCTGATGAGCAGCATGCGGCGCTTGCCGTACATGTCGCCGAGCCGGCCCATGGTCGGCGTCGCCACCGCGCCCGCGAGCAGGGTGGCGGTGATGGCCCAGGTGGCGTCGGCGGCGGAGGCGTGCAGCAGCCGGGGCAGGGCCGGGATCAGCGGGATGACCAGCGTCTGCATCAGCGAGACGGTGATGCCCGCGAGGGCGAGGACCGCCACGACGACGTTCGCACGCGTCTCCCGGGCGGGTCTGGATGAGTCGGGCACGGGCGGGTCCTCCGTCGAATAGCATTTAAATCAGTCGCTTGACTTAGCGTAGCAGTCTTCGGTTGACTGATCACGAACCGACGGCCACCGCGGAGGAACCATGACGAGTACCGCCGAGATCCCCGCCTTCCCGATGACCCGCGCCGCGGGCTGCCCGTTCGACCCGCCGCCCGCGGCCCGCGCGCTGCAGGAGGAGGCGCCGCTCGCGCGCGTCAAGCTGTGGGACGGCAGCACCCCGTGGCTGGTGACCCGCTACGCCGAACAACGGGCGCTGCTGGCCGACCCGCGGGTCAGTGCCGACGTCACCCGGCCCGGCTACCCGAGCCCGGCGCCGCTGCCGAAGGGCGGCCCGGGGATCGGCTTCATCCTGATGGACAACCCGGAGCACGCGCGGCTGCGCAAGATGGTGACGGCGCCGTTCACGATCCGCCGGGTCGCCGCGATGCGCCCGGCCGTGCAGAAGATCGTCGACGAGCTGATCGACGAGCTGCTGGCCGGCCCGAACCCCGTCGACCTCGTCGAGGCGTTCGCGCTGCCGGTGCCGTCACTGGTGATCTGCGAACTGCTCGGCGTGCCGTACGCCGACCACGACTTCTTCCAGGAGAACAGCAAGGTCATCATCCGCCGGGACGCGACACCCGAGGAGCGGGGCGCCGGGCACCAGGCACTCGCCGGCTACCTCGATCGGCTGATGGGGGAGAAGCTCGCCTCGCCCGCCGACGACCTGCTGTCCGGCCTGGCCGCCCGCGTGCACGCGGGCGAGCTGACCCGGACGGAGGCGGCGCAGATGGGCGTGCTCCTGCTCATCGCCGGCCACGAAACGACGGCGAACATGATCGCGCTCGGCACCCTCGCCCTGCTGGAGCACCCGGACCAGCTGGCGCTGCTGCGCGAAGGCGACGACCCGGCGCTGGTCGCGTCGGCGGTCGAAGAACTATTGCGCTACCTGAACATCACGCACAACGGCCGCCGCCGCGTCGCGCTCGAGGACATCGAGATCGCCGGCCGGGTGATCCGCGCGGGCGAGGGCATGATCATGGCCAACGACGTCGCCAACCGCGACCCGGCGGCGTTCCCGGACGGCGACCGCCTCGACCTCACCCGCGACGCGCACCGGCACGTCGCTTTCGGCTTCGGCGTCCACCAGTGCCTCGGGCAGCCGCTGGCCCGGCTCGAGCTGCAGGTCGTCTACAGCACGCTGTACCGGCGGATCCCGACGCTCGCGCTCGCCACCGCCGTCGAGCAGATCCCCTTCAAGCACGACGGATCGGTGTACGGCGTCTACGAGCTGCCGGTCACCTGGTGACCGGGCGGCTCAGACGCTGCGCAGCACGGAGACGACCGCGCCGAGGATCACCGCGCGGTCGCCGTCGATGACGTCGTAGGCCGGGTTGCGGGGCTCGAGGTACACGTGCCCGTCGCGGCGGCGGTACACCTTCACCGTCGCCTCCTCGTCGATCATCGCCGCGACGATCTGCCCCGAGTGCGCTTCGGACTGCTGCTTCACCACGACGATGTCGCCGTCGCAGATGGCCGCGTCGATCATCGAGTCGCCGCGGACGCGCAGGCCGAAGACGGTGCCGCGGCCGGTCAGGTCGCGCGGCAGCTTGAGGACGTCGTCGACGTGCTCGACCGCCGAGATCGGCGTGCCGGCGGCGATGTCGCCGACCACGGGCACCGGGACCGAGTCGCCGTCTTCGGCGGCGGCGCTGCCGTGCAGGAACGCGCGCACGTCCATCGGACGCGACACGGTCGCGCCGCGGCGGAGGAAGCCCTTCTCCTCGAGGGCGGCCAGGTGCTTCGAGACCGAAGACGTCGACTGCAGGCCGACGGCCTCGCCGATTTCGCGCGTGCTGGGGGAGTAGCCGTGCTGGACCACCCAGTCCCGGATCGCGACGAGGATCCGCTGCTGCCGCGGCGGCAGGGCCGAAGGGTCGAGGTGCTCGAACGTGTCGTCGTAGGTGGTCACCGGCGGAATCCTAGAGGCAGCGGCCCGCCCGCCCGACCTTCACCCGTCCGGGGACGTGCCCACCCCTCGAGGGCACGTCCCCGGACGGGCGGGTTACCCGGTGTCCCGCTTGCGGATGCGGTCCACCAGGCGCTTCAGCCGCCGTCGCCAGCGCCGGGCCGCCGCATACTCGCGCTGGACCTCGGCGATGCGGGTCCGGGCGTAGGTCTCGTTGATCATCACAGCTCCTTCGGTTGCCGTCCGGTGTCCCACGGTGCGCGGGAGCCCTTCGGAAAACCTTGAACAGGTCTTGTCCGGGCGCCGCCGATCCGCTAGGCCTGGAAGCAGGGAGGGGGTCAGTGGTGGCAGACCTGCGGGTGCTGGGCGCCGTCGAGGTCGTGGCCGGGGGCACCCGGCTCGACGTCGGGCACGCGCGCCAGCGTGACGTCCTGGCCGTGCTGCTCCTCGACGTCGGCCGGGTCGTGCCGGTCGACCGGCTCGTCGACCGCGTGTGGGGGGAGCGGCCGCCCCGGCAGCCGAGGAACACCCTCTACGGGTACGTGTCCCGCCTGCGCGGGGTCCTGGCCGCGCTGGACGGTGTGACGATCGAGCGTGACCGCGGCGGCTACGTCCTCGCCGCCGACCCGCTGACCGTGGACGTCCACCGGTTCGAAAGCCTCCTGGCGCGGGCCCGGACGACGGCGGACGACCACGCGGCCCTCGCGCTGTACGACGAAGCCTTGGCGCTGTGGCGGGGAACGCCGCTGCGCGAACTGGACTCGCCGTGGGTGGACGGCGTCCGCGGCGAGCTGGAGCGCAAGCACGAAGCGGCCGTCCTGGACCGCGACGACCTGCGGCTGCGCACCGGCGCGCACGCCGCCGTGCTCGCCCGGTCCGGGCCGGACGGCGTGACCGGCGAACGGGCGGCGGCGCAGCGGATCGAGGCGCTGTTCCTCGACGGCCGCCCGGCGGACGCGCTGCGCGAGTACGAACGGGTCCGCTCGCGCCTGGCGGACGAGCTCGGCGCCGACCCGGGGCCGCGGCTGCGCGGCCTGCACGAACGCATCCTGGCCGGCGGCGGGCCGGACGCCGGGCGGCCGGTGCCCCGGCAGCTCCCGGCCGCGCCATCGTCGTTCACCGGCCGCACCGCGGAACTGGCGGCGCTCGACCGGATGCTCGCCCCCGAAGGCGCGGTGGCGGTCATCTCCGGCGCGGGTGGCCTCGGGAAGACCTGGCTGGCCGTGCGGTGGGCGGCCGGCCACGCGGACCGCTTCCCCGACGGGCAGCTCCACGTCGACCTCCGCGGCTTCGACCCGGCCCACGAACCGGTGCCCGCCGAGCGCGCCGTCCGCGGGTTCCTCGGCGCGCTCGGCGTCGCCCCGGCGTCGATCCCGCCGGAACCGGACGCGCAGGCCGCGCTGTACCGGACCCTCACGGCCCAGCGACGGCTGCTCGTGGTGCTCGACAACGCGCGCGACACCGCCCACGCCGCCCCGCTGCTGCCCGGCGGATCCGCTTGTTCGGTCCTGATCACCAGCCGGCACGAGCTCGGCGGCCTGCTCACCACCCACGGCGCGAGCGCGCTGCCGCTGCGCACCCTCGACGACCACCAGGCGCGGGAACTGCTCGCCCACAAGCTGGGCGCGGCCCGGCTGGCCGCGGAACCCGAGGCGGGCCGGGAAATCCTGCGCCAGTGCGGGGGAATGGCACTGGCCCTGGCGATCGTCGCCGCCCGGGTGGCCGCCCAGCCGGGCCGGCGGCTGGCCGCGCTGGCCGCCGAACTGCGCGAAAGCCGGCTGGACGCCCTGGACACCGGCGAACTGACCGCGAGCCTGCGTGCGGTGTTCGACGCCTCCTACCACTCCCTCGACCCGGGTTCGGCGGCCGCGTTCCGCTTGCTGGGGCTGGTGCCCACCGGGGACGTGGAGCGCGCGGCCGCGATCGCCCTGCTCGGGGACGCCCGGCCACTACGCGTGCTGTGCGCCGCCAACCTCCTGGAAGAGAACCCGCCGGGCCGGTACCGGATGCACGACCTCGTCAAGCTCTACGCCGCCGAGCTCGCGGTCCGGACCGACGGCCCCGATACCCGGCTCGCCGCGTCGACCCGGCTGTTCGACCACTACCTGTGCTGGGCGTCGGCGGCGATGGAGCTCTACTCGCCCCACGAGCCGTATGTGCGGCCGCCGGCCGGGCGGTCGGCCGGGCCGCAACCGCGTTTCGCGGACAGCCACGCCGCGCGGGTCTGGCTGGACGCGGAACGGGCCACCATGCTGACGCTGGCCACGAGCGCCCCGGAAGCCCTGGCGGGGCACGTGGTCCGGCTGGCGGCCACGCTGTGGCGGTACCTGGACGTCGGGGCGCACTACCACGAGGCAGTCACCCTCCACACGGCCGCGCTCGCGGCGGCCCGCCCCGGCACGCCGGAACAGGGTTTCGCCGGCCAGGGCGTCGGCATGGCCTTGATCCGGCTCGGCCGCTACGACGAAGCCGCCGGTCACCTCGAGCGGGCCCTGTCGATCGCGCTGGACCAGCGGAACGACCTGCTCGAAAGCATGACTCACAATGGCCTCGGCTCGATCGACGACATGCGCGGCCGGCGCCCGGCCGCCCGGGAGAAGTACGGGCTCGCGCTCGCCGCCGCGCGCCGGACCGGCCACGCGCTGCTGGAAGGGATCGCGCTGTGCAACCTCGGCCAGCACTACGACTGGTGCGGAGACCACCGGACCGCGATCGGCCACCTGAACCGCAGCGGCGCGATCGCGCGGGAGCTGGGGTCGGCCGGACTCGGCGGGCCCGTGCTCGCCGCGCTGGGCAGCGCCTACGTCGGCCTGGGACAGCTCGACGAAGCCGGTGACCACTTCCGCCGCGCCCTGGACTTCGCCACGACCGGCGGGAACACGAACCTCGAAGTCTCGGTGCTCAACGACATCGCCGCCACGAAGACCGGCACCGAGGCGACCGAGTGGTACGAGGCGGCGCTCGAGCTGGCCCGGCGAACCGGGCACCTGCACGAGCGCGCCCGGGCCCACCACGGCCTGGGCCGGGTGTACCTGGCGGACGGCAACGACACTGACGCGAAGGCTCACCTCGAAGCGGCGTTGGCCGCCTTCACGGCGCTCGGCACCCCCGAGGCCGGCGACGTGCGCGCCCTGCTCGGCTCGTCTCCGGAAAAGGGCGGTGCGACGCCATGACATCCGACTTGGTCATCCGGCTCCGGCCGCCTGGCGCCGCCGGGCCGCTGCGCATCGGCGCCACCGGCGAAGAAACGCTGGAGACGCTCCGGCGGCTCGGCGAACCCGTGGTGCTGTGCGGGTTCCGGGGCGGCCGCCCGGGCTGGGGCGTCGAGCGGCCGTCGGGCATGTCGATCGACTGCCACTTCGACGAGTCCGGCCGCGTCGAGGCGATCCGGCTCGGCAGCCCCGACGAGACCGACGCGGTGATCTACGAAGGACTGGACCTCTTCCGGACACCGGCCGACGAAGTCGTGGCGGCGCTACGCGCGAGAACGGCGGTCACCGAGGAGGAGAACGGGCACACCTACCGCGCACCCGGCCTGCGCCTGGCCCTCTGGCGGCCCGTGACACCGGACGAGCCGGGCGAGGACGGCGAAGACTGGGACGGGCGCTTCTTCGCCACCGTGCTGCTCGCGCGGCCCGGGTACGGTGACGAGCCGTCGGCCCAGGAGGCGTGCTGACCGGCGAGGAAATCGTGCGCGGAGGAGGCCTGGATGGCTCGGCTGGGCCGGGACCGGACGCCGGTGCTGTTCGCGGTGACCACGTCCGTCCTGAGTGGTGTGGTCCTGGCCGTCCTCACGAAAGGACTGCAACTCGGCATTTCGGCCGGTGCCACCCTCGGCTGGGCCGCGCTGGTTTCCGCCGTCGTCGCCGTCGCCTTCTGGGCCGCGTTCGCGGTGAAGACGCGGAAAGGACCGAAGGCGGCTTTCCTGATGACCTCGGCGTTCGAGCAGAAATACTATGTGGCGGCACTGGTGCAGCAGGTGCACCGCGCGCTCGATCGGGAAGACATCGACCTCGTCCTCAAAGTGCCGGACCGGGACTACGACGCCGGCGCGCAAGCACATCACCTGCGCCGCATCGCGAGCAAGAAGCACTGCTACCTCGGCGGCATCGTCGTCGCCGGTGAGGTGGCCCGGCTGCGCGAAGACCTGGCGGCGTTCTGCCGTGCCTCGCGCCTGCCGGTGGTGTTCTCCGATCTCGAACCCTTTCCCACCGAATCCGAATACCCGGACCACACCGCGTTCATCGGGTACGACACGGGCGAACTCGGGGAACTGGCCGGACAGTGGCTGGTCGGGCAGCTGCGCGGCCGGGACCGCCCGGGGGTGCTCATCATCGCCAGCCGGGAACACGACAGCAGGCAGAAACGCTGTGAAAAGGTGCTGCGCTCCGCGTTGCCCGATGTCGACGTCACCACCGATGACCGGTGCGAGTTCGTGCGTTCACGGGCGTGCAGCGCGGTCCGCGCCCACCTCCGGCACTGGGAAGCCGGCCGGCGCCTCGACGCGATCTTCTGCACCAACGACGAGATGGCGCTGGGCGCCCTCGACGCCCTCGCGACAACCGCGTCCGCGGCCACCCGGGACACCGTCGTGATCAGCGTCGACGGGGTGCTGGAAGCCAGAACGCTGATCGACACCGGCGACAGCCCGCTCCGGGCGACCGTCGTCCAGGACGCCCACCGCCTGGCGGTGGGCGCCGTCGACCTGCTCGTCAAGATGCACCGCGGCGACGCCGTGCCCCGGCGCACGATCCTGAACGCGGAACTGTACGAGGGCGGCTGATCTCGCCGGTCAGGTCAGCTCGCGCAGGGCCGCCTGGCCGATCTGCTCCCGGAGCCGGAACTTCTGGATCTTCCCCGAACCCGTCAAGGGCAGCTCGGCGGCGGTGAACCAGCGGGCCGGTGTCTTGTGCGGGGCCAGGTTCGCGCGGCACAGGGCGTGCAGCTCGCCGACCGGCGGGACCTGGCCGGGGTCGGCGGGCACCAGGACGGCGGCGACGATCTCGCCCCAGACGGGATCCGGCAGGCCGAGCACGGTGACGTCCCGGATGCTCGCGTGCGTGAACAGCACCTGCTCGATTTCGGTGGCGTAGATGTTCTCGCCGCCGCGGATGATCATGTCCTTCAGCCGGCCCGTGACGGTCAGGTAGCCGCGGTCGTCCAGGACGCCCAGGTCCCCGGTGTGGAGCCAGCCGTCCGCGTCGAGGGTTTCGGCCGTGCGTTCCGGCATGCCGAAGTAGCCGAGCATGCTCTGGTAACCCCGCGCGCAGACCTCGCCGGGCCGGCCCACCGGCACGATCCGGCCGTCGAGCGGGTCGCGGATCGCCACCTCCAGCTGCGGCAGTGGGCGGCCGGCCGTGGTGGCCTTGTCCTCGGGTGTGTCGTCCGGGCTGGTCTGGGTGACCACCGGGGACAGCTCGGTCTGGCCGTACACCGCGGTGAACCGGGCACCGAACTTCTCCTCGGCCTGGCGCACCAGCGCGGGCGGGATCGGGCTGCCGCCGGAGAGCACCCGCGAGAGCTTCGAGAGGTCGAACGCGGCGAAGCCGGGGTGGTTCAGCATCGCGATCAGCATGGTGGGCACGCCGGCCAGCAGGTCCGCGTGGTGCTCCGCGGCGGCGGTGAGCAGCAGGGCGGGGTCGAACACCTGGCACAGCACGAGGGTGGCGCGCTGGTGCGCGCAGCCCAGGACGCCCATCGCGCAACCGGCGGTGTGGAACAGCGGCATCGCCGAAGCCAGGGCGCCCCGGCGGGGCAGCTGCGTCCGGTCGATCATGAACCGGGCGTTGGTGACCAGGCCGCGGTGGTGCAGCAGCGCGCCCTTGGGAAAGCCCGTGGTGCCCGAGGTGTACTGGATCTGGGCGGCGTCACCGGGCCGGACGTCGGGCAGGACACCGGTTTCGCGATGGGCGCCCACCGTCTCCGGCCAGTCGGCGAAACACAGGGTGGTGCGCAGCTCCGGCAGCCCCGCGCTCGCCTCCCGGGCGATGGCCGTCATGTCGCTGCCGCGGAACGCTGCGGTGTGGACCAGCCCCGCCGAGCGGGACTGCTCCAGGACGTACCGCAGCTCGGCCGCGCGCAGCGCCGGGTTCGCGGTCACCAGGACCAGGCCGGCCAGTGCCGCGCCGTACTGCAGCACTGTCCACTCGGGAATGTTGGGCGCCCAGACGGTGACCCGCTCGCCGGGGGAGAAGCGGCCCAGCAGCCAGTGCGCGCACTGCTCGGCGTCCTCGAGCAGCTGGCGGTAGGTCCACCGCCGGCCGGTCCGGTCGGTGCCGGCCAACGGCGGTGCGTCCGGTGGCGCGACCTCGACCAGGGCGAGCTGGTCCCCGGCGTCGGCGGCGGCCTCGCGCAGCAGGTCGCCGGTGGTCGTCTCCAGTACGGGCCGGCTCGTGTCCGCCGGCCAGTACGACTCCGTCAACGGTTCCATCGCGGTTCACCCTTCGCCGAGTTCGGCGGCGGTGGGGATCGGGCCACCGCCGTCGGGGATCGGCCTGCCGGAGTCCCGCCAGCGCACGGCGGCCGGGAAACCGTGCTGAGCGGCGAACTCCTGGAACCAGCGGCCCTCGGGGGAGTGGCGGGTGATGCCGTCGAACAGGGTCGCCAGGATCTGGGTGCCGTGCAGGCCCATGTTGTCGTACGCCTGGTTGATCATCAGCTTCTGCATGACCAGCTGGTTGACCGGCACCCCGGCGATGCGGTCGGCCAGCGCCTCCACCGCCCGGTCGAGGCCGGCGGCGGGCACCGCCTCGACCACCAGTCCCCACGCGGCGGCGGTGGCGCCGTCGATCGTGTCGCCGGTCAGCAGCATGCGCTTGGCCCGCTCGGCGCCGAGCCGGTAGACCCACATCGCCGTGGTCGGGCACCCCCACACGCGAGACGGCATGTAGCCGATCCGCGCGTCCTCGGCCATCACCACCAGATCGCAGGACAGGGCGATGTCGCTGCCGCCGGCGACCGCGTATCCGTGGACCTTGGCGATGGTCGGTTTCAGCGAGCGCCAGAGGCTGAAGAAGTCGTCGGTGTTGCGCTTCATCCCCTGGTAGTCCTTGATCGGGTCCCAGACCGGGGGTTGGGTCAGGTCGCCCTGCTCGGCGTAC
Source organism: Amycolatopsis sp. NPDC021455 (assembly GCF_040640995.1). Lineage (NCBI taxonomy): Bacteria > Bacillati > Actinomycetota > Actinomycetes > Pseudonocardiales > Pseudonocardiaceae > Amycolatopsis > Amycolatopsis sp. NPDC021455. Next base: position 58,537 of record NZ_JBFACT010000023.1, read on the forward strand.
TGCTTGAGGTCGTAGCCCGCGCTGAACGCCCGTCCGGCGCCCTGCAGGACGATCACCCGGACCTCCGGGTCTTCGTTGGCCTGTTCGACGAGGTCCTTGAGCCGGCGGGCCAGCTCGGCGGTGATGGCGTTCAAGCGGTCGGGCCGGTTCAAGGTGAGGTACGCCTTGCGGTCCCGTACTTCATAGCCGATGAGGTCACTCACGTCGCGCTCCTGTCCACTTCCAGGAGGTCCCGGGCGACCGCCGCCCAGTCGTCCAGCAGCCGTTCGGTTCGGCCCCGCTCGCCGCGCAGGACGTCGGAGATGGCCAGCCCGCGCAGGAACTGCACGGTCATCGAGGCGACCATCGGGTACCGGCCACGAGCCGCCAGTTCCGGTCCGAACACCTCGTCGACGACCCGGTAGAGGTCGCGCCGGGCCCGCTTTTCCTCGTGGCGCAGCACTTCCCGCAACGCGTGATCGGTGCGGGAGGCGGCCCACAGCTCCAGCTCGGCGGCGAAGGCCGGGCGCACCATGGACGCGCCGAGCACGCGCACCGCCCGCGTCACCTGGTCGAGCCCGGTGGGCATCTCGGCGACCGCTTCCCGCACGGCTGCCTCGTTGCGCTCCATCAGCTCGCGGATGGTCGCGCCCAGCAACGCTTCGCGAGCAGGGAAGTGGTGCAGCAGGGCACCCCGGCTGAACCCGCCGGCCCGCTGTACTTCGGCCGTGGTGGTGGCGGCGGGCCCGCGCTCGATCAGCAGCTCCACCGCGACGTGCACGATGCGCTGCCGGGTGGCTTCCCGCTGCGCGGCTCGCACTCCTGGCATGGCGGCACATTTTCACAGTCAGGTCTGACTGTCAATGTGGCCGGGACGGGAACAGCCGGTCCAGCCGGTAGTCCACGAGCCGCTCGGCCTGCTCGGGCGTGTACGCCCCGACCATGACGCCCGAAACGAGGCCGGCGGCCATCGTCGCGAGCGCGTCGGCCTCGTGCTGGGCGTCGACGTCCGGCGATGCCCGATGCAGTGCTTGCGCCGTCCGGATCTGCTCCGCCACCGCGCGGACCAGGTGGGGCAGCAACGGTTCCTGGTCCTGCTCCCCGCGGGTCACGTCCACCGCGAAGTACGCGATCTGCACCGCGCACAGCATCCGGCCGCGCTCGTCCGAGGGCAGCACTCCGGTCAGGTACGCCCGGACCACCGCGCGCTCGTCGCCGCTCTCCAGTGCCCGGGTGATGCCGCCCGCCGCGCGCTCGGCACTCAGCTCCACGATCCGCTGCCAGCCGAAGCGGAGCATGTCCTCCTTGGCCGGGAAGTAGTACTGGACGAGGTTCATCGAGATGCCCGCCTCCGCGGCCACCGCACGCAGCGTGACTCCTTGCAGGCCCCGGCCGGCCGCGATGCGGAACAGGGCTTCGGCGATCTCCCGCCTGCGCTGCTGGTGGTCGACGCGTTTCGGCACACGGCCACTCTAACCGCCACGCAGTGTTATAGTGCAAGTGCACCATCAAAACCTTTGGGGAGGAACGATGATCGGTGCTTTCACCGGTGAACAGGCCGAAACCCGCTATCTGGCCGCCTACGACGAAGCCGCCCGCCACTGGCCGGTGCCCGTCCGGGACCTCGACGTCCCGACCCGCTTCGGCCCGACCCGGGTGCGCGCCAGCGGCGAATCCGGGCCGGCTCTCGTGCTCCTGCCGGGCATCATGGGGACGTCGCTGTCCTGGTACCCGCACGTCGCCGAACTCGCCGGGCGGCACCGCGTCTACGCCGTCGACACGATCGGTGAGCCCGGGCGCTCGCGGCAGACCGCGCCCGTACTGACCAACGACGACTGCGCGCAGTGGCTCACCGACGTGCTCGACGGCCTCGGCCACGACCAGGTCCGCTTCGCCGGCGTCTCACGCGGCGGCTGGCTCGCGCTGAACCTCGCCATCCGCGCACCCGCCCGCGTCGCCGGGGTGACCGCGATCGAACCGGCCGGGTTCGCGCACATCGGATCCGGCTTCATCCTCTGGAGCTTCGGCGAGATGCTCCGCTGGCTGCGTCCACGCGCTCCGGAAGACGTCCGGCGCGTGCTGCGGCCGCTGCTGTTCGGCGGCCTCCGGTACCGCGCGCACCACCCGCCGCAGTACCTGTTCACCGACGACGAGCTGCGCGCGATCACCGCCCCGACGCGGATCGTGCTCGGCGAGCGCAGCGTCATCCACCGCGCCCGGGAGGTGGCGGCCCGGATCGGGCCGCTCAACCCGCTCGTGGACGTCGAGGTCGTGCGGCACGCCACCCACGCCCTGTCGCTGCAGCGACCGGAGCTGGTCACCCGCCGGATCCTCGACGGGTGACCAGCCGAGCCGGTCAGGCGGAGAACTGCCACCAGTTCACGTTGAACAGGTAGCCGCTGCCGCCGGTGAACCGCAGGACCAGGTCCTGCGTGCCGGTCACTCCGCTGACCGGGCAGGACACCGAGGTCCACGTCTGCCAGCCGCCGGTGCCCGGGACGGTGCAGCGGCCCACCACCGTGCCGGTGGCGCTGCCCAGCCGCACCTCGATCGTCCCGCCGGAGCCGGCGGAGGCGACGCGGGCGGTGAACGACTTCGCCCCGGCGCCGAAGGCGACGTTGCGGACCTTGACGTTGTCGCCGTTCTCGATCCACCCGATGTTCATGCCGCCTTCGGAAGCCGGTTCGGTCTCGATCCCCGTTTCCCCGTTGATCGTCTCCGCTTCCTGCCGGACGAACGGGTCGAGCGTGTCGGCCGGCGGCGGTCCGGCGGTCGTCATGGTGATCGTCGGAATGCTGCCGTCGGCGTTGTAGGCGAACTTCTCCACCGCCACCGAGCGGGTGTATCCGCCCCCGCCCGGCAGTGCGCCATTGTGGTAGAAGAAGTATGAACTTCCCTTGAAGTCCACGATTCCGGGGTGGTTGGTGAAGCTGCTGCCCTGGGTGGGCATCACCGTGCCGCGGTAGGTCCACGGTCCGGTGGGGCCGGGCGAGGTGGAGTAGGCGATGAACTCCGAACAGCACTTGGCCGCGAACACGTTGTAGTACAGGCCGTTGCGCTTGTAGACCCAGGGCCCTTCCTCGAACAGCGTCGGCCGGTTGCCGCCGTTGGGACGCGTGCCGAACCCGGCGGTGGTGAGCGGGATCTGGGTGGGGCCGCCGGAGTAGGAGATCATGTCGGCGTTGAGCCGGACGTACCACAGGTTGGGGTTGCCCCAGTACAGGTACGCCTGGCCGTTGTCGTCGATGAAGACCGTCGGATCGAACTCGCCGTTCTCCACCAGCGGATGGCCGAGCGCGTCGCGGAACGGCCCGGTGGGGCTGTCGGAGACCCCCACCCCGATGGCCATGCGGCCGCTCGAGCGGTTCACCATCGGGGCGTACCAGTAGAACTTGCCGTTGCGCTCGACGGCCTGGCCGGCCCAGGCGTCCTGTTTGGCCCAGCTGAACGTCGACAGGCTCATCGGCGAGCCGTGGTCGGTCCAGTTCACCATGTCCGCGGACGACCAGACCCGCCAGTCCTTCATGGTGAAGTAGGTCGAGCCGTCCTCGTCGTGCCCGGTGTAGAGGTAGACACGTCCATTGTGGACCAGCGGGGCCGGGTCGGCGGTGTAGATGTGCTGGACGATGGGGTTGTCGGCGTGGGCGGTGCCGGTCAGGGCGCCGAGGGCGCACAGCACACCGGTCAGCAAGGCGGGCAGGCGCCCTCGGCGTCGCATGGTTGTCTCCGTTTCGTGGTAGGGAGCGAGGATCAGCTCGCCGAGCAGCTGGCGGTGGTTCCCTCGGCGTTGCCGGTGCCCTGGAAGCCGAACTCGGTCGACTGCCCGGCCGCGACGGTGCCGTTGTAGGAGACGTTCGACCAGGTGACGCTGCCGGTGGTGCCGCTGTTGGTGGCGCTCCAGCCGTTGGTCACGGCCGCGCCGCCGGGCAGGGTCGTCGTCACCTTCCAGCCGGTGAGGCCGGCGCTGCCGGCGGTGACCTTCAGGTTGGCCACGAAGCCGCCGTTCCACTGGTTCAGCGTGACCGAGGCGGTGCAGTCACCCGGCGGCGGCGTGGTCGTGGTGGTCGTCGGGGTGGTCGGCGTCGTCGGGGTCGTGGGCGTGGTCGGGGTCGTCGGCGTGGTGGGGGTGGTCGGCGTGGCGGCGTTCAGCGCGTCGAGGACGGTGTTGTACGCGGCCTTCTTGTTCCCGTTGCCGTCGAACAGAAGCGGGTTCTCGCCGGAGCGCCAGGAGTCGGTGTCGCGGATGCCCCAGGTGGTGATGCCGGCGCAGCGGGCGACGGCCAGGCAGGCACGGGTCACGGCGCCGTAGGCATTGGCCTGGTTGGAGCCGGAGATGTCGAGCTCGGTGATCTGGACCTCGACGCCGAGGTCGGCGAACCGCTGGAGGTTGGCCTGGTAGTCACCGGGCGGGTTGCCGGAGAGGTGGGACTGGAAGCCGACGCAGTCGATCGGGACGCCGCGGGACTTGAAGTCCTTGACCATGTTGTAGATGCCGGTGCTCTTGGCGTTGACGCCGTCGGTGTTGTAGTCGTTGTAGCAGAGCTTCGCGCCCGGGTCGGCGGCCCGCGCGGCGCGGAAGGCGGCTTCGATCCAGTCGTTGCCGGTGCGCTGCAGGTTGGAGTCGCGGCGCCCGCCGCTGCCGCCGTCGGCGAACGCTTCGTTCACGACGTCCCAGGCGTAGATCTTGCCCTTGTAGTGGGTGGCGACCTGGGTGACGTGGTTCATCATGGCCTGGCGCAGGTCGGAGCCTTCCATACGCTGTGCCCAGCCGGGTTCCTGCTGGTACCACAGCAGCGCGTGCCCGCGCACCCGCTTGCCGTTGCTCACGGCCTGGTTGAGGATCCGGTCGCCGCCGCTGTAGTTGAACTGGCCGCGGTTGGGCTCGGTGGCGTCCCACTTCATCTCGTTCTCCGGCGTGACCATGCTGAACTCCCGGTTCAGGATGTTCACGTAGGTGGAGTCGCCGAGCTTGCCGGCCGCGACGGCGGTGCCGAAGTACCGGCCCGTCTGGGCCGCCGCCGCGCCTAGTGTCGAGGCAGCGCCGTCGGCGGATGTGGCGAGCACCAGGGAAACGCCGATCGAGGTCGCGAGGAACGCCGAAGCGAGTGCGGCCCGGGACAGTGACCGCTTTGTCATTGTCATCTTCACACCTTCATTCGGGGGACGGGGTGCGCGGTCACGGGCTGGTGCACGTGGCCGCGCCGAGGCTCGCCGCGCCGGGACCGGACACGAGGAAGCCGAAGGTCGTGGACGCGCCCGCGCCGAGCGCGCCGTTGTAGGCGACGTTCTTCACGGTCACCGTGCCGGTGCCGGTCGCCGTTCCGCCCCAGATCTGGCCGATGGTCTGGCCGCTGGGCAGGGTGAACCGCACGGTCCAGCCGGCGAGGGCGGTGGTGCCGCTGTTGGCGACGGTCACCTCACCCTGGTATCCGCCGTTCCAGGGGGTGCCCACGACCCGCGGCGTCGCGGTGCAGGCGCCGTCACCGGCCGGTGGCTGGGGGTCGCCGCCGATGCTGCCCGGCACCGCCTTGAGCGCGTCGTACCAGGTGGTGGCCATCTTGCTGTAGCCGGCCGCGTTCGGGTGGATGCCGTCGGGCAGGTCCGCGATGGCGACGGACGGGTACATGTCGACCAGGTGCACGCGCTTACCGGCCGCGGCCTTGGCCCGCATGTCGGGCGCGATCGCCGCGTTGAAGGTGCGCACGGTCTGGTCGGCGAAGCTGATCGGGATGATGGTGGCCACGAACAGTTCGGTGTCCGGGACCTGGTTCGTGATCTTGTCGACCAGCGCCGACAGCCGCCGCGGCGCGCCGGCCGGGTCGCTGCCGTACATGTCGTTGGTGCCGATGTGCAGCAGGATCGTGTGCGGGTGGAACCGGGTCAGCCAGCCGGAGATGTTCGCGTCGATCTGGGCGATGGTCCAGCCCGGGTGGCCTTCGTGGTCGCGGTCGGGCATGCTCGCCGGCCCGTCGGCCAGCGAGCCGACGAAGTCGATCGCGTGCCCGTCGGCCCGCAGTTTCGCGCCGAGGTCGAGGCGGTAGCTCCCGATCGACCCGCCCTGGGTGATCGAATCCCCCAGCGGCATGATCGGCACCGCGGCGGCGGCGCCCTCCGCGGCCCCGGGCATGACACTCAGCGCGGCGGCGCAGGCCGCCAGTACACCGGCGATCATCTTCGCGAGTTTCATCGGGGAATCCTTCGTCCTGCGGGGCGGGTATTCCATTTCACGCCGTATTCCGCTCGGTTGAACAGCGTATCCGGATAGCAACGCCGACGGCGGAATCCCGGGTAAGTTACATTTCTCCCGTCTTTCGAAACTTTCGGCGCCGGAAAATCATCGGTTCACGCGCGAGCCCACTTCTGGTTCGGCTGCCCGTTGCAGGTCCAGAGGATGACGTGCGACCCGTTGGCGGTGGCGGCGCGTTCGACGTCGAGGCAGAGCCCGGAGCGGGTGTTGCGGATCGAGCCGTCCTGGCCGAGCGTCCACTTCTGGTTGTCCTGGCCGGTGCACGACCGGCTGAGGACCTGGGCGCCACTGGCGCCGCCGTCGAGGCACTTGTCGCCGAAGACGCGGATTTCGCTGTTGCCCCAGCTGGTCCACAGCTGGTTGGCGGCGGTCTGGCAGTCCCAGATCAGCGTGCCCGCCCCGGAAGCGGTGGAGCCGTTGTCGACGTCGAGGCACCGGCCCGAACCCGTGTCCCGCAGCCGCGACGTCGTGGCGGCCAGCGGAGTACCGCCGGACACCCGGTAGGCGGCGATGCCGTGCGCCGGCACGCTCGCGGCGATCGCGCCGCTCGTGGTGCTGGTCCCGCCGGTCCACAGGTCGGTGAGGGTGAACGAGCTGCCGGAGAGGCCCACCTGGGCCGCGGTGGTGCTGATGGTCGCGGTGCCGCCGCCGCGGTTGAGCAGCCCGACCGCGACCGACCCGTCGGACAGGGGCTTGGCGAAGATCTCGACGTCGCCGTCGTCGCGGACCCGGCGTCCGCCCGCGCCGAGCCGGTCCTGGTCGACGGCCAGCAGGCGCGGGTTGCGGAGGATCGCGCTGATGTCGGCGGACATCGTGCGGATGTCGTTGCCCGCCATCAGGGGCGCGGCCAGCAGCGCCCAGAGCGTGAAGTGGGTGCGGGATTCGGTGAGGGACAGGCCGGGCCGGCCGACGACGAGCATGTCCGGGTCGTTCCAGTGCCCCGGTCCGGCCTGCGCGGCCAGCGGGGCGGTGACGTCGAGGACGTTGCCCACGCCCATCGGGTAGCTGTTGGTGTTGCCGTTCTGCCAGATGTCCAGCAGGTCCTCGGTGGTGCGCCAGAGGTCGGCGACCTGGCCCCAGTCGTACTTGTCGCCGGTGATGGCGTGGTAGCTGTTGGGGTTGATGCTGTAGACGATCGGCCGGCCCGTGGCGCGCAGCGCGTCCCGCATGAGGCCGAACCGGGTGACCTGCTCGTCGCGGGTGCCGGCGGGGGAGCACCAGTCGTACTTGAGGTAGTCCACGCCCCAGGAGGCGAACGTGCGGGCGTCCTGGGTCTCGTGGCCCTGGCTGCCGGTGGAACCGGGGTAGGTGCCACCGCGCTGGGCGCACGTGCGGTCGGTGGGGACCTGGTAGATGCCGAACTTCAGGCCGCGGGCGTGGATGTAGTCGCCCAGGGCCTTCATCCCGCTCGGGAACTTCGACGGGCTGCCCCGCAGGTTGCCCTGGGCGTCGCGTTGCGGGTCGAACCAGCAGTCGTCGACCACGACGTACTGGTAGCCCGCGTCGCGCATGCCGGAGGAGACCATCGCGTCGGCCGCCTGGTGGACGGTGGACTCGCTGACGTTGCAGCCGAAGCTGTTCCAGCTGTTCCACCCCAGGGGAGGCGTGAGCGCCGGGCTGCCGGGAGCTGCGACGGCCGCGGGCGAGACGACGGACAACGAGAGCGCCGCGGCCGCCGCGGCGAGCACGGGCAGGATCCGGTGGCGGGTTCGAGCGGGCATCGTGCCCCTTTCCGGGCAGTGGGTCCACATCGGACGGCGACCGGCCGGGCGCCGCGACGCCCGGCCGGTGCGGGGCCTAGTTCACGCTGGCGGAGAAGGAGTTGACGGCGAGGCCGACGCCACCGCTCCACGGCTCGAACCCGGCCTGGATGCTGGTCAGGTACCAGGAGCGGTCGACGCGCGTGCGGGCGTCGACGTTGTTCACGAAGTCCATGACGTTGAACGAGTAGTTCGCCGTCGGGGACTGGGCCACGTAGGACAGGACGTCGTTGCCGCCGTTGTTGCCCTGCCACACGTCCCAGTTGCGGCCACCGAGGTTGACGGTGCCGACCTTGCCGCCGACCGGCTGGACGTTGCCGGTGTGGTTGAGCCAGATCATCAGTTCCATCTGGTTGACCCCGTTGGTCTTGGGGGTCGGGTCCATCCAGATGTCGTAGGAGGCGTCGAACACCGAGCCGCCGACGTAGTTGTAGGAGATCGACGACGGCGCGCTGCCGATCCGGCTGAGCTGCCGCGGCAGGTTCGTGCCGGGGGAGCAGTTGTTGTAGTGACACCCGATGTAGATCGCCGGGTAGGACAGCGGCGCCCCGCCGCTGGTCGAGCCCTGCTGGGTCTGGATCCGGAACCCGCTGCCGGTGACGTTGATGCACTGGGTGGCGCTGCTGCCCCAGCGGTTGTTCATGACGACGTACCGGCCGCCGATGGTGGTCGAGCCGTACTGGTCGCAGATCAGCGTGTCCGCGTGCGCGGCCGGCGCGACGGCGACCGGTGCCGCCAGCCCGGCCGCGGCGAGCATCACCGCGGACAAAGCGTGCCTCAGTTTCATGTGCTGCCTCCACCTCGTTGTGGTGTCGTTCTGGGAGCGCTCTCAACCTGAGTGGTTCCGATGAAACCACAGTGAAAGGCCGGAGCAAAGAGCCTGGCGGTGATCAATTTTCAATTTCCGGCCCAACGCTGGGAGCGCTCCCGGCCGGGCGGGTCACGCCGCCGCGCGCAGGGCCCACTTCTGGTTCGCCTGCCCGTTGCAGGTCCACAGGATCAGCTTGGTCCCGCTGGTCGTGCCCTGCCCGGTCGCGTCGAGACAGCGGCCGGACTGCACGCCGGTGATCGTGCCGTCGGCGTTGACGTTCCACTGCTGGTTGGCCTGGCCGCCGCAGTCCCAGATGATCACCGGGGTGCCGTCGGCCGTGCCCTGCCCGGACGCGTCCAGGCACTTCGACCCGAAGGCCGTCAGCTGTTTGCCGGTGGGCGTCCAGGTCGCCCCGGCGCAGTCCTGCAGCTGCACCGCGGTGCCGTTGGCGGAACCCGGGACGTCGGCGCACCGGCCCGACTGCGCGCCGACGATCTGCCGCGCGGTGGACTGGCCGGGGGTGCCGATGCTGCCCGGGACCGCTTTCAGCGCGGTGAACCAGGTCGCGGCCATCTTGTCGTAGCCGCCGGGGGTGGGGTGGACACCGTCGACCAGGTCGGCGGTCGTCAGCGCGGCGTGCATGTCCACCAGGTGCACGTGCTTGCCGGCGTTCTGCTTGCTCTGCACCATTCCGGGGATCGTGGCGTTGAAGGTACGCCCGGCGGCCTCCTGGCCGCTGTTGGCGATCGGGATGATCGTCGCGACGAAGACCTCGGCGTCGGGCACCGTCGCGGTGATGTGGTCGACCAGGGCGGACAGGCGGGCGGGGGCACCCGCGACGTCGTGGTTCTGCAGGACGTCGTTGGTGCCGATGTGCAGCAGGACCGTGTGCGGGGTGGTGGTGCGCAGCCAGGACACGATGTTCGCGTCGATCTGGTCGATGCGCCAGCCCGGGTGGCCCTCGTGGTCGTGGTCGCCGAGGGTGGCGGGTCCGTTGGACTGCGAGCCGACGAAGTCCACCTGGTACCCGCCGGCCGTGACCCGCTGCCAGAGCCCGACGCGGTAGCCGCCGCCCGCCGGAACGCCGTCGGTGATGGAGTCGCCCAGCGGCATGACTCGCACCCCGCCGTTGGATTCGGCGGTGGCGGTGCCCGGCAGCAGGACCCCGGCGAGCAGGGCCGCCGACGCGGCGAGCCACCCGAGTTTCATCCGCATGCTTCTCCTTTCGTCGGACCGCGGGGCCGGGGCACTTTCACATGAGAGTGCCCCGGCCCCGCGGCAGGTCACGCGCCGGTGATGGTCCACTGGTTGTTGGTGCTGGAGTTGGGCGTCCACAGGCCCACGCTCGAGCCGGAGGTGGCATTGCCCATGCCGTCCAGCGCCGTGCCGGTGCCCCGATTGACGATCTGGTAGCGGCCGTTGCCCAGGCTGTTCAGCCGCCACTGCTGGTTGTTGCCGCCGTTCCACGACGCCTGGACGCAGGTGGCGCCGTTGGCGCTGTTGCCCCCGCTGTCGGCGACCATCCCGTTGGTGCGGTTGATGAGCCGGTAGTAGCCGCCGCCCGCGTCGGCGAGCTGCCACTGCAGGTTGGTGCTGCCGTCCCAGTTCCACTGCTTGAGCGGGGAGCCGGCCGCGACGTTGCCGCCGCTGTCGAGCACCAGCCCGGTGGTGACGTTGGCGATCCGGGCCCAGCCGGTCGGCAGCGGGCCGGTGCCGGGGGTGGGGATCTGCCCGGAGAACGTCAGCTTCACCACGTACGCGAGTGCGCTGAACGGCGGGTTCGACGACGGCATGGTGAGGTGCAGGCCCGAGCCGTCCTGGGTGCGGCCGGTCAGGGTCGTGGCGGCGCCGGCGTCCGGGCCGAGCAGCTGGACCGAGGCCAGGTTGGCCAGGTTGATCCGGTTCGAGCCGAGGGTGGTGATGTTGAGGGTGCTTCCCGGCCAGCCCAGCACGGTCGCGTACAGCACGGTGTTGTCCTTGCTGCGGGTGAACCGGATGTCGGTGCTGGTCCCCTCCACCGGGGTGGTGAAGGAGCCGCCGCCCATCTTCGTCGGCCCCTCGCCGTACACCGCCCAGGCGCGGGTGCTGTAGAGCGACTCGCCGAACCGCTTCAGGTGGTCCCCGATGCCGAGCAGGATCGTGCGCTGCCCGGCGGGGATCGTGCCGTCGGCCATCGGGGCGATGTTCAGCAGCATGTTGCCGTTCTTGCTGATCCGGTCGATCAGCGAGTGCAGCATGGCCTTGACCGAGTAGTAGCCGATGCCCACGGTGTAGCACCAGCTGGAGCTGGAGATGCTGTCGTCGGTCAGCCAGTACGGGTTCAGGATGTCGCCCGGGCCGCCGCGTTCGAAGTCGAAGACCTCGCCGCGGTTGTTGAAGCCGTCCTTGTAGCTGGCGACGACGTCCTTGTTCCACGCGACCGCCTGGTTGTAGAAGTGCGCGAGGAAGTTCAGCCGCTGCGACTCGTCGACCAGGTTCAGGTCGAAGTCCTGGTAGACCAGGTCGGGCTGGTAGCCGTCGACGACTTCGCGGAGCTTGTCGTACCACAGCTGGTTTTCCGCCGCGTGGCCGTTCTGGCCGAACAGCCGCCGCAGCGACTCGGTCGGCTGGTTCGGCACGTGGTCGTAGTAGCCGTTGAAGTGGTACGCGTGGTGCAGCGCGGTCACCAGCTTGAGCCCCTTGGCGCGGATCGCGTCCGCGTGCAGCCGCAGCAGGTCCAGCTTCGGGCCGGTCTTGACCGAGTTCCATTCGTTGGCGGAGCTGTTCCACATCGAGTAGCCGTCGTGGTGCTCGGCGACCGGCCCGGCGAACTTCGCGCCGGCGTCGGCGAACAGTTGCGCCCACTCGTTCGGGTCGAAGCTGCCGCCCGCCGACTTGAGCTTCGGCGCGAACTGCACCCAGTTGCCCGCCTTGTCGCGGGCGCCGTTGATGAAGTTCTGGTACGGCCACGCCGACGGGTCGCCGAACACGGCCTTGTGGTGGTTGTTCTCGTTGGACCCGCCGATGTACATGTTGCGCGGGTACCACTCGTTGCCGAACGCGGGGACGCTGAACACGCCCCAGTGGTAGTAGATGCCGAACTTGGCGTCCTGGAACCACTCCGGCGCCGGCGGGTGCTGGTCGACCGACGACCAGGACGGCGTGTAGCTGCTCGGTCCTTCGGTCGCCCACACGGTGCGGACGCGGAACACCCCGGCGGCCGCGGCGACCCCGGCCACCGCGATCAGCTTGCGCCGGGACAGCTCGAACGAAGACATGCGGGAGCCTTTCAGTTCAGGGACCACTTCTGGTTGTTCGCGCCGGTGCACGTGGCCAGCTGCGTCAGGGTGCCGTTCGCGGTCCCGGACCCGGTGACGTCGAGGCACAGTCCGGATTGGACACCGGTGACCGTGCCGTTGGCGTTGAACGTCCACTGCTGGTTGTTCTGCCCGTTGCAGTTCCAGATGATGACCTTGGTGCCGGGGGTGGTGCCCCGGCCGCTGGCGTCGAGGCAGCGCGTGCCGTTGTAGACGGTCAGCTCGCCGGCGCCCGTGCGGGTCCAGGTCTGGTTGGTGCCGCCGTTGCAGTCCCAGATCTGCACGCTCGTGCCGGGGTTGGTGCTGACGCCGCTGACGTCCAGGCACTTGTTCGCGCCCACCGCGTGCACCGCGCCGGTGTTGGTCTGGCCGCCTCCGGTGCTGTAGCCCGCGGCGACGACGCTGGCCTGCACCGCGTTCTCCGTGGCGTCCGTCGGGAAGCCGCTGGTCACCGCGCCCTCGAAGAACTCGCCGACGCCGGAGTTGCTGTTGTCGCCGCCCGTGCCCAGCAGGATCGACGGCTCCAGCTTCATGGGCGAGTAGCCGCGCGGCAGCCCGCCTGAGTACGGGGTGGTGAGGCCGCCGGTGGTGGCGTCGCCGTACTTCAGGGTGAAGTTGCTGGTGCCGTTGTTCTTCTCCCACGCGCTGACGAACGGGTGGTGCACGCCGGGGTTGTTCGGGTCCTTGTTGGATCCGGTTCCGGTGTGGTACATGCCGTTCTCGAGGTCGGCCTCGACCCACGGGCCGGTGCCGGTGCAGCCGTTGAACCAGCAGGCGGTGCCCCAGTAGATGGCGTTCATGGTGGCGTTGCCGGTGTCGTTGTGGGAGATCTCGCCGCTGCCGTAGTCGAAGCAGCACCACTGGTTGACGTAGTTCGACGAGGTGATCATGTAGATCCCCTCCGGCTGCGCCCCGACCGGCACGTTCCTGGCGTTGTCGATCCGGTAGCCGACGCCCTGGGTGACCTTGATCCCGTACACCGGGTGCCCGCCGGCGGTCACCGGCAGCGCCATCGCGTCCGCGCCGATGTCGGACCCGTTCGGGCCCGGTCCCTTCCAGAAGCCGCCCCACGAGATCGGCAGGTCGTTGTGGTTGGCGGTCTGGTCGTAGATCTTCGTGACCGTGCACTTGGTGCCGGCGCAGAACGAGACCTGCGGGGCCGAGTCCGCGTAGCCGCCCGCTTCCAGCAGGCCGATGTCGAGGTACTTCTGGTCGGAGGCCCGCTGGATCTGGTACAGCGGGCCGTTGTACGCCCCGAACAGGGCGCGGGTGGTGCTGTGCGCCGTGACGCAGGGCGTGCCGCCGGCGGCGTAGAGGTCGCACGCCTGCTGCGTGGCGGCCTGGGCCGCGGGAACGGAGGCGGCGACGGCTCCGGTGGTCAGGGCGAGGGCCGCGGCCGCGGTCAGCAGTCTTCTTCTCAACGATGAAATCATGACGAAACCTCTCTCAAAAGGGCACGCGGTCAGCCGAGGGTCCACTTCTGGTTGGCCGCGGCGGTGCAGGTGGCGAGCTGGACCGGGGTGCCGTTGGTGGTGGCGGAGCCGGTCACGTCGAGGCACAGTCCGGATTGGACACCGGTGATGGTGCCGTTGCCGTTGACCTGCCACTGCTGGTTGGCCTGGCCGTTGCAGTTCCAGATGACGATCTTGGTGCCGGGGCTGGTGCCCTGGCCGCTGGCGTCGAGGCACCGCGTTCCGTTGTAGACGGTCAGCTCACCGGCACTGGTCCGGGTCCAGGACTGGTTGGTCCCGCCGTTGCAGTCCCAGATCTGGACCGCGGCGCCGGGGGTCGTGCTGACGCCGCTGACGTCCAGGCACTTGTTCGCGCCCACCGCGTGCACCGGCGTCGCGACCGGGGTGGTGCCGCCGCCCGGACCGGCCGCGGCGATGACCTGCTGGGCGCCCGACGGCCAGTTCGTGCCGCTGACCTGGACGTTCCCGGTCAGGACGTTGTTGTGCGGCGCCCCGGTGGCCACCTGGGTCGCGCCGCCGTTGTACCAGTTGCCGCTGAAGGTGCTGTCGTTGGTGTTGTTGGACCCGTTGGCGTTGGTGAAGGCCCAGACCCCGGAGTCCTGGATCACGTTGGCCGACAGCGTCACGTACCGGGAGCCTTCGTCCAGGTACAGCCCGACCGTGCGGTTGTTGTCGTAGATGTAGTTGTGGTCGATCGAGCTGCCCGGGTTGGCGGAGAGGTTGTAGATGCTGCCGCCGTCGTGCATGAGCTTCTTCGTGCCGTGCACCCGGTTGTAGCTGACGACGGTGTCCCGCAGCGTCGTCGGCGTGCTGTAGACGGGCTGGTAGTCGTACAGGCCGCGGTTGCGGTAGTCCTGGCTGCCGCCCTGGTCGTTGGCGCCCCAGCCCCAGCCGACGTCGATGCCGTCGTAGGTCAGGTTCGAGACTTCGTTGTGCGTGATGACGGTGTGCGTCGCGTAGGTCGACAGGATGCCGGCCATCTCCCGGTAGTCCAGGGCGACCCGGCTCACCGTGTTGTTCGAGATGGTGACGTCCTTGTTCGTCATGGCCGGGTTCGACGGGTGGTGGGCGTCGGGGCGCACGCCGCCGACGATGACGCCGCCGCCGGAGACCTCGGTGAAGGTGTTGTGGTCCACGGTGATCGACGACGCCCCGAGGCCGATGCCGGAGCCGTGGGCGTTCGCGTCGTTGCCGATGCCCAGCGCGACCTGCCCGAGGTGGGTGAAGGTGTTGCCGCTGAAGGTGATTCCCGTGGCGGCCGAGACCTGGACGGCCGCGGGTGCCTGCGCCCAGCCGTTGCGCGCGCCCTCGAACTGCCTGCAGCCCGACTGGCAGGAGGTCAGGAAGTCACCCGGCATCGGGGCCGCGGCCGGGAGGAACGTGCCGGTCTGCTGGTTCGCGTACCCGACCGACGTGCTCGGCGTGAGCCACGTCGTGTGCTCGAAGTGCAGGCCCTTGAAGGCGAGGTTGCGCACCGGGTTGTCGTAGCTGCCGCTGATCTGCACCAGCGACGTCAGCCGCGGCAGCTCGACGTCGTGGCTGCCGGGCACCCACCCCGAGGGTGCCTTGTAGTACAGCTTTCCGGCCTGCGGGTCCAGGTACCACTGGCCGGTGTTCTTGAGGAAGGAGTAGGAGTTCTCCAGGAACAGCTGGCCGCCGCCGAACGGCTTGGCGAGCGTGTCGTAACCCCAGTTGTTGTTGTTCCACGCGGGTTGCTGCATGACGATCGAGGTGCCGCTGATGTGGTCGACGGGGGAGTACCGGTCGGTGAACGAGTTCTGGCTCTCCACCTCGATCCGGTTCTGCTGCGGCAGGGTGGCGAGGTAGTTCAGCGCGGAGTTCGTGATGGTCATGCCGCTCGTGGTGAACTGCACGTCGTTGCGGGAGATCGGGATCGACGCGCGCGGGGCGAGCGCGCCGTCGACGAACAGCTGCCGGGAGTCGGCGCCCTGCGGCACCGACGCCACCCAGATGTTCTGGCCCGCGTCCTGCACCGACCAGCCACCGACCTGCGAACCACCGGAGAGGATCGGCGTCTGGCCGGCCGCGGCCTGCCAGGTGACGGTGTGGCCGTTCTGCCCGGAGTCGGCGCTGGTGAACGCCAGCGGCGCCGACAGCCGGTAGGTGCCCCCGGCGAGCTGCACGACGACGTCGTTGGCGCCCGACTGGGCCCTGGCCAGCTGCTGGGCCTTGGCCGGGGTGGCGACCGGCTGGTCGGGCGTGCCGGGGTTGCTGTCACTGCCGTTCGGCGCGACGGCGATGGTGACGGTGGCGGCTTCGGCGGACGGCGTGGCCAGCACGGTCAGTACTAGTGCGGCGGCGAGCGCGGCGGCGGTGCGCGACGGCATGGCGGGGACCTCTCGGGGACGGGTTACGGGGTGTCGAAGGGGGAGCGGTAGGACGGCGGCCGGGTGCGCAGGTCGAGGCCCAGGGTGAGCCGGACGGTGGTGGAGCGGGGGAGCCGGACGGTCAGCCACGGCCCGTCGGCGCGGGTGGACGCCGACGTCACCCGTGGCGCCGAATGCCCGTAGTCGTAGAGCCCGCCGACCCAGGACGGGTCCTCGCAGACGGTGTGGCACACGGTGCGGATGGTGTCCTGGCCGAACGCCCCGGCCTGCACGATCACCGTGTGGCCGGTCCCGGGGTCGAGGTTGACCAGGTCGACGACGGTGGCCTCGGGCTCGATGCGGGACACCAGCGCCGCCACCGACGGCGGCAGCCCGGGCCGCCCGGCGTCGGCGTCGTGGTAGCGCAGGCGCGCCTGCTGCAGGCCGCCGTTGTAGAGCACCTGCGGGCCGCCCCAGGTCAGCTGCACCAGTGCCTCGGTGACCACCGGGTTGGCCTGCTGCCACAGGTGGATGTCGGCCTCGGCGACGTCCTGGCCGCGGTGGCGTTCCATGCGGGCCAGGCGGTGGCGGACCTGGGCCTGCGCGGCCGCCAGGATGCGTTCCGGGTAGGTGGGGTCGTCGCCGGCCAGGAACGCGAACCAGGGCTCTTCGTGCCCGGCCTCCTCCTTGTTCCGGAACGCGCGCACGGTACGCCAGTCGTACCCGCCGGCCTCGCGCAGCCGCTCGATCCGCTTGCGGTCGCCGGCCGCGGCGGAGTGGTGCCACAGCGCGACCGGCACGGACATCAGCATCGGGTTGTAGTCGAACCAGCCCCGGTCGGAGTACCGGAAGGGCACGTGCAGCGTCGGCGTGCCGACGTCCGGGCCGAGCTGGGGGACCCAGCGGGACCGCAGGCTGGAGTCGGCTTCGGTGAAGGCCATCACCTTGCCCTGGGCGATGACCTCGTCCAGGGCCGGGCGGACCAGGTCGAGGAAGGACTCGTCCCCGGTGGCCGCGACCCCGGCGAGGGCGGCGACGGTGGCGGCCTGCCCGACGCTGTACCAGCCGTGCGGCCAGGACCAGCCGTAGTGGCCGCCGTACCACCGGCCCTCCAGCAGCCCGCCGACCGTGCCGTCCGGGGCGACGTTGTCCGGGACGATCCCGCCGTTGGCGCTCGCGCGGGCGCACCAGGCGCCGGCGTACTCGGCGATCCAGTCGCGGTACCGCGGTTCGCCGGTCAGCATCAGCGCGTTGAGCACGAGCCCGGTCGCGGCCAGGTTGACCGCGGTGTCGCCCACGCCCACCCGGCGGCGCAGCTGCTCGCCCAGCCGCGGGTCCTCGTCGCGCGGGGGCTCGGCGGTCCCCGGCGGCAGGACCCACTCCAGCGGGAAGCCGTACATCCGGGCTTCTTCGGGGAGCCAGGGGTAGGACCGGCCGTCGAACAGGCCTTCCCGGTGCCGGTCGCTGCCGTTGTGCGGCCGCCGGATGATCCGGCGCGCCGGGTCGTAGTTGCCGTGGGCCGGGTCGGCGTAGAGGTCCGCGAACCGCCGCGCCCGCTCGGTCCAGCGCCCGGGCGCGGCCAGGCACAGGAAGTAGAACAGCAGCAGGCTCTCGCCCTGGTGGAACCAGTCGTACCCGCGCTCGTACTCCCGCTCCAGCATCCCGAGCTCGGTGAGCTGGCGGGTGACGCCTTCCCAGTGCCGTTCGGCGGCCGGAAGCAGGTCGTCGGCGCCGCCCAGGAGGTAAAGTTGCGGCCAGTTGAAGAAAGTTTCGTAGAAGTCGTCCACCCCGTCGCGGGTGGAGAGCCGGCCGCCGTAGGCCAGCCGTCCGTCGGGTCCGGTGAAGTCGCGCTCGAACGCGCGCCAGGCCCGGTCGAGCAGGTCGAACAGGCCGCGCTGGGCCACGGCCCAGCCGGGCGGTTCGAGCAACGGCACCGAGGCCGTGATCACGGGGTCCATCCCGGGCGTCCCTCCCGTTCGCTGGGGCGGATCAGTGCTTGGTGGCGCCGGCGAGCATGCCGGCGACGAGAAACCGTTGGGAGAAAAGGAACACGACGAGCACGGGCGTGATCGCCAGCAGGGTGGCCAGTGCCAGCACCGGACGCTGGACGGCCAGCCCGGCGGCGGTCGGGTTGAACTGTGGGACATCGTTGAGCAGGGTGCCGAGGCCGACCTGGACCGGGAACTGGTCGCTTTCGGGCAGCATCACGTACGGCAGGAAGTAGTTGGTCCAGTTGGCCACGAAGCTGAAGAACCCGACCAGCGCGACCACCGGCGTGGCCAGCGGCAGGGCGACGCGGCGGAACGCGCCGAACTCCGAGCAGCCGTCGAGCCGGGCGGCGTCGAGCAGTTCGCCCGGCAGCGCGGTGGTGAAGTAGATGTAGGCCAGGTACACGCCGAAGGGGTAGAACGCGTAGGGCAGGACGATCGACCACATCGTGCCGATCAGGTGCGCGGTGTTGAGCTCGAGGAACAGCGGCACCACGAGGGTGGCGTTCGGCATGAGCATGACGACCAGGGTCGTCACGAGCAGCGCGCGGCGGCCGCGGAACTCGGTCTTGGCCAGCGCGTACCCGGCCGGGA
This sequence comes from Amycolatopsis sp. NPDC021455, assembly GCF_040640995.1. Taxonomy (NCBI): domain Bacteria; kingdom Bacillati; phylum Actinomycetota; class Actinomycetes; order Pseudonocardiales; family Pseudonocardiaceae; genus Amycolatopsis; species Amycolatopsis sp. NPDC021455. The sequence continues at coordinate 77,011 of NZ_JBFACT010000023.1, forward strand.
CCGCCACGCACAGCGTGATCACGAGGGCGAAAGAAGAATAGAGCGCGGAGTTGCCCAGCCACTCGAAGATCGCGTTGCCCTGGTAGGCGGTCAGCGCGTTCCAGTTGGCCCGCAGGTCCGCCCAGGAGCCGAAGGACAGCGGGTGGCCGTGCACGAGCTGGTCGTCGGTCTTCGTCGCGGCCAGCACCAGCCACAGCACCGGCAGCACGAAGAACAGCGCGAACAACGCCAGCACGACGCCGGGCACGGGGTTCGGCAGCCGGCGTCTCCGGTGGGCGGGGGTCCGCACCGGGACGGGCACCCGCGCGGGTGCGGGCTTGAGGTCAGTCGGCATCGAAGAACCTCGACCGGGTCACGAACACGGCCGCGACGACCAGGCCGACCACCAGCAGCTCGACCGAGATCGCGGCCGCGGTGCCGACGTCGTCGTTCTGGAAGGCGAAGTCGTAGGACAGCTGGTTGAGCGAGTAGTCGCGGCCGGCCACGCCGACGCTGGCCTGGGACAGCAGCTGCGGCTCGACGAACAGCTGGGTGCCGCCGGCGAAGGCGAGGATCACCATGTAGACGATCCACTTGCGCAGCAAGGGGATCTGGATCCGCCAGGCCGTCTGCCAGGCGCCGGCGCCGTCGATCCGGGCCGCTTCGAGGACGTCGGGGGAGATGGTGTTCAACGCCCCGTACAGCACCACGATCCAGCCGCCGGCACCGGTCCAGAACGCGATCAGCGTGAACAGCACGGGCAGGTGCTCGAGCGCGACGACCTGGCCGAACGTGTCGAAACCCAGGCCGCGCACCAGGAATCCGGCCGGGCTGACCGCCGGGTCCAGCATGAACAGCCACACCAGCACGCTCGCGGCACCGGCGAGCGCACCCGGGATGTAGTACAGGAACCGCAGGGCCCGGCCGGTGGTGCGCGCGCCGAGGCGGTGCAGCAGCAGCGCCAGGCCGACCACGAACACCACCAGCGCGGCCAGCCAGCACACCAGGTACAGCGCGACGTGCCCGGCCGCGGCGGCGAACCGGAAGTCCCGCGCCGCGGTCACGAAGTTCGCGAACCCGGTGAAGCCGCCGCCGGAGTCGGTGACCGCGAAGGAGATCGCGTAGCCGGTCGGGACGACCCCGAACGCGACCAGCAGCACCAGGTAGGCGGCGACGAAGCCGTAGCCCGCCCGGCCGGACCGCTGCCGCCCGGACCCCTGCTGCCCGGACCACTGCCGTCCGGGCGCCGGCGCGCTCATCGCTGCTTGACCTCGTAGCCGATGGACCGGGCGTAGTTCTCGATCGCGCTCTGCCAGGCCGGGAGCAGCGACTCGATGGTCTTGCCCGCCGTCAGGCCCGGGGTGACCGTGGCCGCCCAGATGGCTTCCTGGCTGAACTGGCCGTAACCCCAGCCGGGCCAGACCTGGCCGGCCGCGGCCTGCAGCGGCCCGGCGATGTCCCCCGCGTAGTAGCCGGACGACGCCTGGTTCGCCAGCCACGTCTTCGCGGCGGGCTGGTACGCCGGGTAGCCGGGGGCGGTCTTGCCCTGGTAGTCGTCGGACGTGGTCACCCAGGTGAGGAAGTCCGTGGCGGCCTTGAGGTGGTGGCTGTGCGCGGAGACCAGCCACGTCCCGCCGCCGACGTTGCCCACCGAAGGCTCCGGGTCGCCGGGCCACTGCGGCATCGGGGCGACGGCGATCCGGCCCTTCGGAGTCTTGAACGTGCCCTGGAACAACGCACCGCCGTACCAGGACGGGCCGGGCATCATCAAGATCTTGTCGGCGGAGTTCTTGCCGAAGTCGGAGCTGAACACGCTGCTGGTGGACATGCTGCCGGCCTGGACAAGGGAGTCGAGCAGCCGCGCCATCCGGGTGCAGTCCGGGCCGGTGGCGTCCACCGTGACGGCCTTCGGCCCGGTGACCTGGTTGGCGCCGCACTTGCTCGCCCACAGGTAGATCTCCGGGGTGAACGTGTCACCCGCCGCACCGACCAGGTAGCCGGGATGCTCGGTGGCCACTCTCCGGCCCAGCGCCTGGTATTCCGGCCAGGTGGCCGGAACCCGGTAGCCCCACTGCTTCAGCAGCGTCGCGTCGTACCACAGCACGGTCTGGGAGAGGTCGTTGCGCAGGCAGTACACCGTGCCCTCCACGGTGCACGGGTCGTTGGCGCCGGGCGCCCATCCGTCCAAAAGGGACTGCGGCACCAGGCCCTTGTTCAGCGGGGCCGTGAACCCCGCTTGCCTGGCCCACGACACTTCGTTGTTCTGGGAGCTGAACACCACGTCCGGCCAGCCACTTCCGGTCCGGTTGAACAGGCCGACCTTGGTCTGCAGGTAGTTCGATCCGTTCGCGTCCCCGTCGTAGCTGACGATGTCGAGTTTCGCCTCGGGATGCTGCTTCTGGTAAAGCTGCGCGGCGGCCATCCGGGTCGAATCCACCCACACCGTCAGGGTTCCGCCGTCCTGCGGGGCCGGCGTGAAACCGTTCTGAGCCGGTGCCGTGGCGCCGCCGCTCGTGCATCCCGTCGCGAGCGCGAAGGCGAGCGCCCCGGCGAGGACGGCCGCGAGATTCCTGCCCCTCATGAGCTGCTCCACTTCGTCGTGGCACCCGCCGGGGAAGGCGGACCGGTGCAGGATGTGTCGGACTCATTTCGACATTTATTCGACGCGGTACGCCCGGGCCGGTGGTCGAAAGTTTCGAAGCCGGCGGCGGGTTTTCCTTGCGTGGCTCGGTGATCCATGAGAACAGCGAGGCTGCCCGGCGTCAAGCCATGGGCATGCCTATTGCTCCGTCCCAGCGTCCGCGCCATCGCGGGCGATGTAATTTTCAGGGCGGCCCGACAAAGATTGACGAGATGGCGCACCGGCGAGGTAAGGTGCTCGCCGGGCCGCTAAGTCATACTCATAACGTGACCCAGAACAAGGAAGTAGCACCGCCTGTCCCGTACCGCCCCGGCTACGAGGTGGTGGCCGAGCAGATCCTCCGGCTCATCGCCGAGCTGGATCTGCGGCCCGGCGACCGGATGCCGACCGAGAACGAGCTGGCGGCGCGGATGGGAACCAGCCGGACCGTGGTGCGGGAGGCCGTCAAGATCCTCTCGGCGATCGGCCGGGTGCGAGCGCACAAAGGACGTGGGCTGTATGTCTCCGACGACGAGGGCATGCTCGGCGGTTCCCGCTGGGGGAGCTTCTTCCTCCCCGCCGATCTCGACCACGTCTACATGCTCTTCGAGTTCCGCCGGATCCAGGAGACCGCGGCCAGCAGGCTGGCGGCGGCCAACGCCACTCCCGCCGAGCTGCGCGCGATCGAGGCCGCCGCCGAAACCTGCCGGCACGGCCACCTGACCGGTGAGACCGGCCTGTTCGACCGGGGCGACGACGACTTCCACGCCGGGATCGCCGCCGCGTCGCACAACCAGTTCCTCGTCGCGGCCGTGGGCGAGGCCCGCCGCCTCCAACGCCAGTCGAACATCATCGGGATGTCCGGCGCGATCGGCGGGCACGCCGCCGAGGCCATCGACGAGCACAACGCGATCTACCGGGCGATCCGCGACGGCGACCCGGACGCGGCGGCCCACGCCGCCGGCGTCCACCTGGACAACACCCTGGAGGACTACCGCCGGGAGATCCAGCGCCGCCTCTTCGGCCGTTAGCCGCACCCCGAATCCCCCTCCGGTGATCCGGGGTGCGAGTCCACTGTGGACGACACCCCTGCAGGACAACGATGTTCGAACACCAGAGGGAGCCGTGTGATGGTGACTCATAGATCCCTGTTCGCGTCACTCGCGTTGGGAGCCGTGCTCGCCTTGGGCGTGGGCGGTACGGCGCAGGCTGCCGCTCCGGCCGCGGCGTCGCCCGCCGTGGCAGTGTCGGCCGTGGCGACGGCGGGCTGCGGTAAGGCCCCGGGCCTGGCGAGTGGCAACCACACGATTTCGAGCGGCGGCCAGAACCGCAGCTACATCCTGCGGGTGCCGAACAACTACGACAACAACCACCAGTATCGCCTGTTCGTCGGCTTGCACTGGCGTGGCGGGACCATGAACGACGTCGACTCGGGCGGGACCGACGGCTACAACTGGTCCTACTACGGGCTCCGGCGGCTGGCGGACAACTCGGGCAACAACACGATCTTCGTGGCGCCGCAGGGCAACGGCAACGGCTGGGCCAACCCCGGCGGCCAGGACGTCACCTTCATCGACGACCTGCTGAAGCAGCTCGAGGGCGCCCTGTGCGTCGACACCTCGCAGGTCTTCGCCGGCGGGTTCAGCTACGGCGCGGCCATGAGCTACGCGCTCGCCTGCGCCCGGCCGACGGTCTTCCGCGCGGTCGCCGTCTACTCCGGGGCCAACCTCAGCGGGTGCAGCGGCGGTACCCAGCCCGTCGCGTACATCGGCATGCACGGCATCGGCGACAACGTCCTGCCCATCTCGTCCGGGCGCCAGCTGCGCGACCAGTTCGTCCGCAACAACGGCTGCACCCCGCAGAACCCGCCGGAGCCGTCGCCCGGCAGCCGGACCCACATCGTCACCGCCTATTCGGGCTGCCGGGCCGGGTACCCGGTCGTCTGGGCCGCCTTCGACGGCGGGCACGACCCGGGTCCGAAGGACGGCGGCGGCAGCGGCTGGCAGACCTGGACCTCGGGCGAGGTGTGGAAGTTCATCACGCAGTTCGGCCCGTCCACCCCGCCGCCACCGCCGGTCCAGACCGGCGTGAACTACAAGCTGACGGCCCAGCACAGCGGCAAGCTCGTCGAGATCACCGGCTCGTCCACGGCGGCCGGGGCGCTGATCGAGCAGATGTCGGCCAACGGCGGGCTCAACCAGCAGTTCGACTTCGTCGACACCGGTGACGGCTACTACTGGATCCGGGCCCGCCACAGCGGCCTGGTGCTCCAGGTGGCGAACGCGAACAGCGGTGCGGACGTCAGCCAGCAACCCCAGGCGTCGAACTCCGCCCAGCAGTGGCGGGTGGTCGACCAGGGCGACGGCTCGGTGAGCCTGGTGAACCGCCTGAGCGGCCTGGCGCTGGACGTGTGGGGAGTCTCGACCGCCGACGGCGCGCGGATCTCCCAGTGGACGTTCACCGGCAACCCGAACCAGCGGTTCCAGCTCCAGCGAGCCTGAGCCCGTGTCCACGACTGAATCCCCCCGGCTGCTCCGCCCCACGTTGGCCGACGTGGCGCGGGCGGCCGGGGTCTCGACGGCGACCGCTTCCCGCGTGCTCAACGGTTTTCCCCGGGTGAGCCCGCAACGGCGCAAGCAGGTCGAGTCCGCGATGCAGGCGCTGGGCTACGCCCGGCAGCGGGCGGCGCGGGCGAGCACCTCGCGGCAGACCGGTTCGATCGCGCTGGTCGTGTGCGAGGAAGTGCCGCGGTTGTTCACCGATCCCTACTTCCCGCGGATCGCCGCGGGGGTCGGCCGGGAGCTGACCGCGGTGGGCCTGCAGCTCGTGCTGCTCACCGTCCCGGCGACGGACGACTACCAGGAGCCGGTCCTGCGGTTCCTCGACGGCGGGCACGTCGACGGCGCGCTGGTGGTCGGCATGCACGGCAGGCGGCCGCTCGACCTGGGCTGGCTCGGTATTCCGGTGGTGTTCGGCGGGCGGCCGGTCCAGGCGGGCCGCTCGGACCGGCTGTCGTACGTGGACGCCGACAACCAGGGCGGCGCGCGGCTGGCGACCCAGCGGCTGCTCGACGGCGGACGGCAGACCGTGGCGACCATCGCCGGGCCGCAGGACATGACCGCGGGCGTGGACCGCCTGCTCGGGTACCGGCAGGCGGTCGCCCGGGCCGGCCGGTACGACGAAGGCCTCGTCGTCTTCGGTGACTTCGGGCAGGCGTCCGGGGACTACGCCACGTCCCGGCTGCTGAGCCGCCGTCCGGACGTCGACGGGATCTTCGCCGCCTCGGACATGATGGCGGTCGGCGCGTTGCGCGCGCTGCGCCGCGCGGGCCGGAAGGTCCCTGAGGACGTCGCCGTCGTCGGGTTCGACGACCTGCCGATCAGCAGCTGGACGGATCCGCCGCTGACCACCGTGCGCCAGCCGGTGGAGGAGATGGGCGCGCGGATGACCGGCGAGCTGCTCGCGATGATCGACGGCTCGCCCCCGCGCCGGTGCACGGTGCTCGACACCCGGCTGGTACCCCGCAAGTCGGCCTGAGCCGTCCCTTGTGGACGGACAACTCGAGGAGGAGCCTTGACCGTTCGTGTGATCGTCATGGTGGCCGCGATGGTGCTGGCGGTGCTGACCGGGGCGGCGCCGGCCTCGGCGGCGCCCGCCCCGCTGGTGAGCGCGGCGTCGGGCCGCTGCCTGAACGTCCGGGGCGGCACCGACACCGCGGGAACGCCGCTGGAGATCCAGCTCTGCTCCGGCCAGGCCGGGCAGGCGTACGAGTTCACCGCGGCCGGCGAGCTGCGGACGCTGAACGGCACGCGGTGCGTGGACGCCTCCGGCAACAAGACCGCGCCGGGGACGGCCGTGATCATCTGGTCGTGCAACGGCCAGGCGAACCAGCAGTGGCGGCAGAACGCCGACGGGACGATCACCGGCGTCCAGTCGGGGCTCTGCCTGGACGTGACCGGCGGCGGCACGGCCGACGGGACCGCGGTGATCATCTGGACCTGCAACGGCCAGAGCAACCAGCGGTGGAGCGTCGCCACGACCCCGCCACCGCCGTCCGGCACGGCGCCGTGCGACATCTACGCGTCGGGTGGCACGCCGTGCGTCGCCGCGCACAGCACCGTCCGGGCCCTCTACGGCGCTTACGCCGGCAACCTCTACCAGGTCCGGCGCTCGTCCGACAACACGACGAGGAACATCGCCGTGCGGGCGGCGGGCGGGACCGCCGACGCGGCCGCCCAGGACTCCTTCTGCGCTGGGACGAACTGCGTCATCACGGTGGTCTACGACCAGTCCGGGCGCGGGAACGACCTCTGGTACCAGGGATCCAGCGTGGTGCCGGGGTCCAACCAGAGCAGCCCGGCGAAGGCGACGACGGAGTCCCTGACGGTCGGAGGTTCGAAGGCGTACTCGCTGTACATCAACCCCGGCAACAGCTACTGGCGGGACGGTCACCTGACCGGCGTGCCGACCGGCAGCGCGCCGGAGGGCCTGTACATGGTGACCAGCGGGACGCACGTCAACAGCGGCTGCTGCTTCGACTACGGCAACAGCGAGACGACGAGGAAGGCCGACGCGGCCGGCGCGATGGACTCGATCAACTTCGGCACGGAGTGCTGGTTCGGCGGCTGCCAGGGCTCGGGCCCGTGGGTGCAGGCCGACCTCGAGTGGGGCCTGTATCCCGGTGGCAGCCAGCAGTGGAACCCGAACCAGCGGGCGCTGCCGAGCAAGTTCGTCACGGCGATGCTGAAGAACAACGGCACGTCCCGGTTCGCGCTCAAGGGCAGCAACGCCCAGTCGGGCAGCCTCACGACCATGTGGGACGGCGGCCTCCCCGGCGGCTACAGCCCGATGAAGAAGCAGGGGGCGATCGTGCTGGGCAGCGGTGGTGACTGCTGCAAGCCCGGCGGCGGCGCCAACCTGAGCGCGGGGACGTTCTACGAAGGGGCGATCGTCGCGGGCTACCCGTCGGACTCGACCGACAACGCGGTGCAGGCGAACGTCGTCGCCGCCGGCTACCGCTGAGCCGTCGGACCCGCCCGACGTCTTGAACGACTCTTTCCTGTCGTCCGACGACAGGAAAGAGTCGTTCAAGACATGCCAGCCCCGCCGAACCGGTTCGCCTCCATTTGGCCGATTGTCGGTGAATTCCCTGCAGCGTACCTTCTTTGGTGGTCGAACCGGTTCGATGACCGGCCGTCGACCTCCGCACGTCCACCGCCAAAGGAGTCGACTGTGGACCTCTCGCGTCAGCGGCCGCGCGTCCGTCGTGGCCTGGCCGCCCTCCTGATCACCGGAGCACTGACCGGTGCTTCCGCCGTGGCTCTCGCCGAGCCGGCCCGGGCCGCGGACGAGTCGGTCTCGGTCGACTTCTCCGTCGCCGGCGGCTCGCCGTCTTACCGCGCATCCGGCTGGATCTACGGCATGACCGAGGACGCTTCGGCCCCGCCCGACCACTTCTTCCGCGACGTGAAGTTCCAGGCGATGCGGGCCGGTGGCGCGCAGCTGGACAGCCCGGGCGGCTGGGTGTCGGGCCGGTACGACCGGCGGTGGAACGCCACGCGCGCCCAGCTGCTGCGCACCCGCTCGCTCGGTGGCCAGTTCGTCCTGCTCGTGCACGACGTGTGGGGCGCGGACGGCTACCCGATCTCGCGGTTCCCCGGCGACAACGGCGACTGGACCGACTACGACAACTTCCTCACCCGCCTGATCAACGACGTGCGGGCCACCGGCGCCCCGGTGGAGTGGGACATCTGGAACGAGCCCAACATCTCGATCTTCTGGAACCGGCCGCAGAGCCAGTACTTCACCATGTGGCAGCGTGCGTACCAGCGGATCCGGGCGGCGTTCCCGGCGCAGGCGATCGTCGGCCCGAGCCTCGCCGGCGTCCCGTCGACCTCGGCGAGCTGGTGGACGCAGTACCTCGACTTCGTCCGCGGCTCCGCCACGGTGCCGGACATCGTGAGCTGGCACTCCCTGCCGGGCGATCCGGTGGCGAACGCCGCCGCGGCCGACGCGTCCCTCGGCTCGCGCGGGATCCCGCACCCGCGGCCGTACCAGATCAACGAGTACGGGGCGTCGAACGAGCAGAACCCCGGCGACGGCTCGTGGTACATCGCCCGGCTGGAGCGGGCCGGCGCCGACGGCCTGCGCGCCAACTGGGCGAGCGGCGGGAACCTGCACAACGACCTCGCCAACCTGCTCGTCCGCACCTCGGCGGGCCAGTACCAGCCCAAGGGCGAGTGGTGGGTGTACAAGTTCTACGGCTCGCAGACCGGCTCGATCGTGTCCACCACGCCCAGTGGGTCGTACGACGCCTTCGCCACGAAGGCGAGCGGGACCGCGAAGGTCCTGGTCGGCGGCGGCCGCACGACCGGCAACGTCGCGGTGGCCCTGCGGCGCCTGGACAGCACCACGGGGATCGTCCAGAACAACCAGGTCCGGGTGCTCGTCCAGCGGATCCCGTACAACGGCGGTGCCGCGGTTGCCGGCCCGGTGACGGTCCAGAACTCGGTGGTGACGGTCTCCGGCAACGCGGTGACCGTCAACGTCCCGCACACCAACGTCGACGACAGCTACACGATCACGCTGCTCCCGCCCGGGGACGCCGGGTTCCCGTCCGTCGCCGTCGCCCAGCACTCCCAGCAGTGCCTGGACAACACCGACCTGAACACCGCCGACGGCAACCGGCAGCAGCAGTTCCCCTGCGAGGGCGGTGACCAGCAGCAGTGGAACTTCCGCCCGGTGGCCGGCGTCGCGGGCACCTACACGCTGGTCAACCAGCAGTCGGGCAAGTGCCTCGAGGTGGCGGGCGCGTCGACCGCCGACGCGGCGGCCGTCCAGCAGGGGAGCTGTTCGGACGGCGCCCAGAACCAGCAGTTCACCCTGCGCAAGGTGACCTACAGCGGCAACGACGCCCACGACTACCAGCTCGCCGCGCGGCACAGCGGAAAGTGCGTCGACGTGAACGGCGCCTCCACGGCCGCGCGGGCGCAGCTCATCCAGTGGCCGTGCCGGGCGGTCACCCAGGGCAGCCCGCTCAACCAGACCTGGCGCCTGTGGGGGATCGCCCCGGCCGGCTGACGGCGAAGCCGGGGAGTCCCCGGATTCCCAGGCTTCTTCGAGGTCGCGTCCCGGCTGCTCGCAGCTTCGCCTGGCACAGCCGAAACCATGACCGCCACCGCGGCGGCGCGCCGGACCGCGCCGAAGCAGCAGCTGATCCTGGAACGCGCCGGGAAGCCGGTCCTGGTCACGATGGACGAGCACGGATGCGGCAGGTGATCACGAACCTCGTCGGCAACGCCGTGACCCACACCAGCCCGGCACGGCTCGCGCCGTCCGCGTGGGGATGCCCGCCGCACGGCGGGAACCGCCGGTGGCCGCGGCAGGCCACCTCGGCTCGCGGGGCCGCGTCGTACTCGGGGTGATCGACGAAGGGCCGGGCTGCCACCGGACGCCGCGCCGAACGTCCCCGGCCGGTTCTGCCGGGGCCGCCAACCACGGCGCCGGGGTCGGTTCGGTGATCACCGCGGCGATCCTCGAAGCCACCGCGGTTCGGCGGCTCGAGCAGACCTGCGACTGCCGAGGTGGAGTACCTCGATCGGGTCACGTAGTAAATCTATGGCGGCCGGATTAGACATTCGGCACTGGGCGCGTGTAGAGTCCTCCTTGTACCGAGAGAGACAACGTCAATCAGGCGCGGGAGAGGACGTAACTACCCGCGAAGTGTGCCCAGGACCGGTTGTGAAGATGCAGTAAGCGGTAACGGTCCTCTGAAGTGAAGTAGTGCAGGACGCGGGCGGAGTTCAAGCGCCCGCGGAGCAAGGTAGTACGCGGTGTTACGCGTGCTGGGGCCGATCAGTGGAAGGGTTCCGGCCGGTGATCACCGCGAAAGTAGTACCCAGCAAGAAGGAAACACAGGAAAGAAGGGAAAGGGCACATCATTGGATCGCCCGCGGCGGCTGGGCAGTAGTGCCGCGCGGGTACCGCAGTCCCATCGGATTGGCAGGTGGTTCTCGGTTACGAATCAGCGATCCCCGCGTCAGCGGCCTCTGCGCCGGACGCGAGTACAGGAAGCCGGCGGTCGCGTCGGTTGACAATGGTGAAACCCAACCCTCGGGACCCCGGGTGCCGTGCTTGGCACCCGGGGTCCCTTGTGATGTGGAGGTGGAATGATCCCTGACCAAACCGACCCGGCCGCGCCCAGACCGGCCGACAAGTTCGACGATGAGCACTTTCCCGGCTACACCATGGGCCGGGCCGCGGAAATGCTCGGCACCACCCAGAACTTCCTGCGCAGTCTCGACGAAGCCGGCCTGATCACCCCGCAGCGCTCCGCCGGCGGGCACCGCCGCTATTCCCGCCACCAGCTGCGCATCGCCGCGCGGGTACGGCAGCTCGTCGACGAGGGCACGGCCATCGACGCCGCGTGCCGCATCATCTCCCTCGAAGACCAGCTCCACGAAGCCCAACGACGCAACGCCGGGTCCCGGCCCGCCGACTGAACCGCGAGGTGTACCGCCGACGTGCCGGTCAGCGGTTCGTCGGCGACATCGCCTGCCTGACCGAACCGATGGATCACCCGCGCTCGAGCACGACGAGCGGGGCCTGCCCTCCGGCCGCGGCCCTCGAACCCGGCGCACGACGGGACCAGCGTGATCTCCTTTCGCCGAGGGCTGCTCGCCCTCGGCGAACCGGGCCACGGCCGGTACGGTCTCCGTGCGGGCCTCGATGTTGACCCGCGCCCGCTGGGCAGCAGCACCTAAGGTGGGCAGGGAGACCGGTGACCACGGGAGTGCGCATGCAAGGAATCGATCCCTCGGTACCGCCCAGCGGCACGGGCTGCGCGGACTGCGAGGCCGCGGACCCGCCCGGCTGGTGGTTCCACCTCCGGCGCTGCGCGGAATGCGGCCACATCGGGTGCTGTGACTCCTCGCCCAGCCAGCACGCCAGCGCCCACGCCACCGGGACGGGGCACCGGATGGCGCGCAGCTTCGAGCCCGGCGAAGCGTGGTTCTGGGACTACGACGAGCAGGTGCTGTACGAATCCGGGCCCGCGCTCGCCGGGCCGGAGCACCGCCCCCTCACCCAGGCCGCGCCGGGCCCGGCCGGGCGCGTGCCCCGGGACTGGCCGCAGCACCTGCACCAATAGTCCCGGTTCTTGTCTCGTTGACAGCCTGTTCGGGCTGCCGGGTCGGTGCTATTCTGGCTTGAAACGTTTCAACAACGATGTGGAGCGTTCATGCCGGGATATCGCGTGCTGCTCGCCGTCCTGTCCGCCCTCCTCCTGATGTCGTCCGGGAACGTGTCGTCCGGGAACGCCGTCGCGTCCGAATCGACGTTCCGGGCCTTCGACTTGCGCGTCGACAACGTTGTCAACCCCCTGTCCGCGCGCGCGACCCCGTCGCTGAGCTGGAAACTGCGCTCCGCACGACCCGGCGAACGGCAGACGGCGTACCGGATCCTCGTCGCGAGCAGCCCGCGGCTGCTCGCCGAACATCGGGCCGACGTCTGGGACAGCGGCCGCGTCGCGAGCGCGGACTCCGTCGCCGTGCCCTACCGCGGGCCCGCCACGGCCGCCGGGAAGCGGAACTACTGGACCGTCGAAGTGTGGGGCGCCCGCGGGGCTGTTCCGGCCAAGGCCGACCCGGCGTGGTGGGAGACCGGACCCGACTGGGCGGGGGCGAAGTGGATCACGCCGGACACCGGGAACGCCTACGCCTGGCAGGACTTCGTCCTGGACGTCGACTTCACCATCAAGGCCGCGGCCGCCGGCGTGGTCTTCCGGGCCGCCGGGCCCGACGACTTCCTGATGTGGCAGGTGAACGCGGCCGAGGCGACGGGCAAAGTGCTGCTGCGGCCGCACGTGAAGAGCCACGGCTCGTTCGCGCTCCTCGGGGAGACCGACGTCAGCGCGGTCATCACCCCGCAGACCGTCAACGCACCGCACCACCTGCGGATCGAAGCGCGGGGGAGCACCGTCGTCACGAAGATCGACGGCACCGAGGTGGACTCCCGTTCGGTCGACGCGGTCCGCGTGGGCACCATCGGATTTCGCAGCTCGGTCAGCCAAGGCGTGCCCGAAGCCGCCGCCTACGACAACCTGACCGTGCACGGCCTCGACGGCACATCGCTGTTCTCGGACGACTTCTCGTCCACACCGGACTCCCACTTTCCCGCCGCCGCGGTCACGGGCGGGCAGCTCGAACCCCAGGGCGACCCGCTGCTGCTCGCCCAGTCGCCGGACGCGCCGTTGCTGCGCCACGAGTTCGTCCTCGACAAGCCCGTCGCGAGCGCCCGCGCCTACGTCTACGGCCTCGGCTTTTATGAACTCCACCTCAACGGCGGCAAGGTCGGCGACCAGGTGCTGGCCCCGGGGAGCACGCCGTATGACAAACGCACCCTGTACGACTCCTTCGACGTGACAAGTCAGGTCCACAAAGGACGGAACGCCGCCGGGCTGTGGCTGGGCAACGGGTACGGGCCGCGGTTCAGCCAGTACGGGTTCCGCTGGACCGGGCCGAAGCAGGGGATCGTCGCCCTGGTCGTCACGTTCGCGGACGGGACCCGCCGGACGATCACGACCGACGAATCCTGGCGGTGGTCGGACGGTCCGGTGACGGCCAACGACCTCTACGCCGGCGAAAGCTACGACGCCCGGCTCCAGCAGGACGGCTGGGACCGGCCGGGCTTCGACGACTCGGCCTGGCACCCCGTCCGCACCGCGGCCGCCCCCAGCCCGTCGCTCACCGGCTCGACCGCGCCGCCGATCCGGGTCGTCCGCGGTATCCGGCCCGTCGCGATGAAGCAGCCGCGTCCTGGGGTGTACGTCTACGACTTCGGGGAGAACTTCGCGGGCTGGGCACAGCTGCGCGTCGCCGGGCCGTCCGGCACGACTGTCCGCCTGCGGACGGCGGAGGAGCTGACCGCCGACGGGATGCTCGACACGACGACCAACCGCAACGCCGCGTCCACCGACTCCTACACGCTCGGCGCCGCGCCCGGGGTCCAGGTCTACGAGCCCCGGTTCACCTACCACGGCTTCCGCTACCTCGAGCTCACCGGCTATCCCGGTAAGCCGGACCTCGGCAGCGTCCTCGGCCGGGTCGTGCACGCCGACGTCGCCGCCACCGGGCACGTCGAAACCTCCGACCCGCTCTTGAACGCGATCTGGGCGAACAACCGGCGCGCGGTCCTGAACAACTCGATGAGCCTGCCCACCGACAACCCCGTCCGCGACGAGCGGACGCCGCCGGGCATGGACGTGCAGGCCTACCACGACGCGTCCGTCCTCGACTTCGGCATGGATGCCTTCTACGGCAAGTACCTGCTCGACCTGCCGCCCGGGACGGCGTTGCCCAGCGACGACGGGAACGCGCAGCTGCCGGACATGGGCGGCGGCTCGGTCGACCTGGCCTGGTCGCTCTACGAGCAGTACGGCGACCTCTCGCGGCTGGCCGCGGCCTACCCGGGGATGAAGGCGTTCGTGGACACCAACGCCGCCACCTACCCGGGCCTCATCTGGCCGGAGGACCGCGGGTTCGGCGACTGGTGCCCGCCCGACCGGAGCCCGAACGCCAACGGCGGACAGGGAAATCCGTCCGCCGGAGCGTGTTTCAGCGAGCGCTCGCTGGTGAACACCGCGTTGTCCTACCGGCAGGCCGACGACGTCGCGAAAGCCGCGCGGGCACTGGGAAAGCCCGCCGACGCGGCGCACTTCGGGGACCTGGCGGCCGCGATCGCCGCCGCGTTCAACGCGCATTTCCTCGTCGGCGCCACCTACGGCGACGGACGGCAGACGACCAGTATCCTCCCGCTCGCCTTCGGGATCGTGCCGCCGGACCAGGTCGCCGCGGTCGGCGCGAAGCTCGTCGACACGATCCTGACCAAGGACGGCGGGCACCTCGACACCGGCATCTTCGGCACCCGCTACCTGCCCGAGGCGCTCGCCAAGGCAGGCCGGATCGACGTCGCCCTGACCGTGCTCCGGCAGAAGACCTACCCCGGCTTCGGCTACGAGATCGCGCGCGGGGCGACGACGCCGTGGGAGCAGTGGACGTACGAGTCCGGCATGGAAACCCACGACCACGCGATGTTCGCCGGGATCAACGCCGCCTTCTACACGCAGTTCGCCGGGATCACGCCCGCGGCGCCGGGGTACGCGGCGATCTCGATCGCCCCGCAGGTGCCCGCCGGACTCGGGCACGTCGCGGCGTCCATCGACACGGTTCGCGGCCTGGTCGCCTCCGACTGGACGCAGACCGGCTGCCGGTTCGACCTCACCGTGACCGTGCCCGCCAACGCGACGGCCACGGTCACCCTGCCCACCGGGAAGCGGATCCCGGTCGGCGCCGGCACGTCGAAGTTCACCGCCCACCACTGCGCGTGACCCCCTGGAGGACGCCTTGAAACGGATCCTGCTTCCCGCGTTGCTGGCCGCGGGTCTGCTCGTCCCGGCCGGGACGGCGGACGCGGCCGTCACCTACCCGGACCTCGCCGCCGCCTTCGACAACGCGAGCACCAGTCCGGCCGCGTCGCCGGCCGCCGCGGACATCGACGGCTTCGGGCACAGCCTCGTCGCCGAGGACGTCACGGCCGCGGGCTGGGACCGCGGCCGCGTCATCACCGTCGACGGCGCGCAGCTGCGGCTGCCCGCCGCCGCGCCGGGGACGCCGGACAACGTCGTCGCCGACGGCCAGCGCATCCGCGGCCGGTTCACCGGCGCGGCCCTGTCCTTCCTCGTGACGAGCACGGGCGCGTCGACCGAAGGCACCGGGCAGCTCGAGTACGCCGACGGGCACGTCCAGGACTTCCGGCTGGGCGCGCCCGACTGGATCGTCGGCCCGAGCAGCCGGCTGACCGTGGCGTTCCCGCACTGGAACACCCCGGACGGCCCGGGTGCGGTCCCCGCCAAGCTCTACACCGTCTCGGTCCCGCTCGACGCCGGCGTCCCGGTCACCGCCGTCACCCTGCCCAAGATCACCTCGGGCGGCCGCCTGCACGTCTTCTCGATCGGCACCCGGCCGGCGACCGGTCCCTGGACGGCGACCTGGGCGACGGCGACCGACGACGGGCTCGCTCCCTGGCCCTGGACCGAACGCACGCTGCGGATGGTCGAGCACACCAGCCGCGGCGGCACCCAGGTGCGGATCCGCCTGGACAACGCCTACAACCCCGGGCCGCTGACGGTCGGCCACGCGACCATCGCCGTCCGGAGTATCGGCGCGGTTCCGGTTCGCACGCCGGTGACGCTCACCTTCGGCGGCCGGCGCGAAGCCGCGCTGCCCGCGGGCGGCCAGGCGGTCAGCGACCCGCTGCCGTTCTCCGTGCCCGCCGGCGCGGACCTCTTGGTGAGCCTGTACCTGAAGGGCACCGTGACCAACGCGCCCATGCACAGCGTCGCGCTGCAGGAGATGTACACCACGGCCGACGGCACCGGGGACCACACCGGAGACGGTGTCGCGTTCCCGCAGGCGGGCACGTTCGGCTTCTGGACGATCCTGTCCGGCATCGACGTGACCGGGCCGGGCGGCACCGGTGCCGTCGTCGCGTTCGGCGACTCGATCACCGACGGCTGGTCCTCCACCCCGAACACGAACAGCCGCTGGCCGGACTTCCTCGCCCGGCGGATGCCGGGCCGCGCGGTGGTGAACCAGGGCATCTCCGGCAACCGGATCCTGCAGGACGCCTTCAGCGGCCTCCCCGACGGCCGCACAGCCGGCGTCAACGCCCTGGCCCGGCTGAACCGCGACCTGATCAGCCAGACTGGGGTGCGGACCGCGATCGTCCTCGAAGGCATCAACGACATCAACAGCGGCACGAGCGCCGAGGACGTCATCGCCGGGCTGAAGGAGATCGCCGCCGAGCTGCACGCCGCCCACATCCGGGTGCTGGCCGGCACGCTCATCCCGATCAAGGGGTGCAGCTGCAGCAGCGACGCGCACATGGCGGCGCGCAACCAGGTCAACGCCTTCATCCGGGGCAACGGCGGGGTGTTCGACGGCGTCGTCGACTTCGACGCCGCCGTCCGCGACCCGGCGGACCCGGAGGCGATGCGCGCCGTCTACGACTCGGGTGACCACCTCCACCCGGGCGACGCGGGCTACGCCGCGATGGCCGCGGCCGTCCCGCTGGGCAAGCTCTGAACGTCCACTTCGGAGGGTGCGGGTAGTACCGCGGTACTACCCGCACGCCGAAGTTCCTCCGGCGGTACCACGGATGATGCCGGTCTCGCTCCTAGCGTGGGGTTCGAGACGGGCCGGGGATGTCCGGCCCGCGGGACCACAGGGGACGAGCGATGATCGAGGCACACCAGCTCACGAAACGGTACGGGGAGAAAACCGCCGTCGACCACCTGGACTTCACCGTCCGGCCCGGGACCGTCACCGGGTTCCTGGGCCCGAACGGCGCGGGCAAGTCGACCACGATGCGGATGGTCATCGGGCTGGACGCCCCGACCAGCGGCTCGGTGCGCGTCAACGGCCGCCGGTACGCCCGGCACAGCGCCCCGCTGCAGGAGGTCGGGGCGTTGCTGGAGGCCAAGTCGATCCACCCCGGCCGGTCCGCGTTCGACCACCTGCTGGCCCAGGCGTACACGCACGGGATCCCGCGACGGCGGGTCGACGAGGTGATCGAGCTGACCGGGCTGCAGTCGGTGGCGAAGAAGCGGGCCGGCGGGTTCTCCCTCGGCATGGGCCAGCGCCTGGGCATCGCCGCCGCGTTGCTGGGGGACCCGGCGACGGTGATGCTCGACGAGCCCGTCAACGGCCTGGACCCCGAGGGCGTCCTCTGGATCCGGAACCTGCTCACCTCGCTCGCCGCCGACGGGCGCACGGTCTTCGTGTCCTCGCACCTGATGTCCGAGATGGCGCTGGTCGCGGAACACCTCGTCATCGTCGGCCGCGGCCGGCTGCTGGCCGACACCACCGTGGCCGACCTGGTCCGCGAGGCCGGCGGCGACACCGTCAAGGTGGCCACCGCCGACCCGGCCCGGCTGCGCGAGATCCTGGCCGGACCGGGTGTCGAGATCACCGGCCAGGCCGGCTCCGAGGAGCTGCAGGTGACCGGCCTGTCCGCCCGGACCATCGGGATCAAGGCCGCCCAGCACGGCGTCGCGCTGTTCGAACTCACCGCCAGGACCGTTTCGCTGGAGCAGGCGTTCATGGACCTGACCCGCGACGCCGTCGAGTACCACGGCACCACCACCACGAACGTCGAGACGATCCGGAGGGCCGCATGAGCACCGTCATCGAGTCCCCGGCCGGCGTCGAACGGCCCGCGCGCCCGGCCTACCGCGTGACCGGGCCGCGGGTCCTGCGCTCGGAGTGGGCGAAGCTGTGGTCGCTGCGCTCCACCTGGATCACCCTCGGTCTCGGCCTGGTGTTCCTGGTCGCCTTCGGCCTGATCGCCGCCGCGCAGTACACCCCCCGGCCCGCCTCCACCGAAGGCATGGGTGGCGAGCTGGCCAACGCCACCGCCGTCAGCCTGGCGCTGTTCGGGCTGACCTTCGCGCAGCTGGCGCTGGGCGTGCTCGGGGTGCTGGTCACCGCGGGCGAGTACTCCACCGGCATGATCCGCTCGACGCTGGCCGCGGTCCCGCGCCGCCTGCCGGTGCTGTGGGCCAAGTCGGCGGTGTTCGGCCTGGTCGCGGCGGTCATCGGCCTCGTCGGCGTGTTCGTCACCTTCGTGATCGCCGGCGGCATGGTGTCCGGCACGCCCGCGGCGAGGACGCTCGCGGACGCGGGCGTGGTGCGCAGCCTGCTCGGCGCGGCCCTCTACCTCGGCCTGGTCGGCGTCATCGGGGCGGCGCTGGGTGCCCTGCTGCGGTCGGTCGCCGGCGGCATCTCGGTGCTGGTCGCGGTCATGATGCTGATCCCCGGCCTGATGCAGCTGCTGCCCGCGAGCTGGCAGGACAAGATCGGCCCGTACCTGCCCAGCAACGCCGGCCAGTCGATGTACGCCCTGACCCACGACAGCGCCTCCTTGTCACCCACGGCCGGGCTGGTGGTGTTCCTGGGCTGGACGGTGCTGGCGCTGGGCGGGGCCGCCTACCGGCTGAAGCGGACCGACGCCTGACCTGGTGCCCCGCCGGCCGTTTTCGTCCACTATGGACAGGTGATGGATGTGCCGCACACCGACGTCCCGCCGCTGCTCGGGCATCCGCTGCTCGCGCGGATGGCCCGGATCGGCGGGCGGCTGCGGCGGCTCGACCGGGACCACCCGTGGCTGCTGGACACCGCCGTGGTGGCCGTGGTCGTCCTGCTGTTCGGCGCGACGGAGTTCGTGCACCCGGACGACGGCCGCCCCGGCGGCGACCCGGTACCGATCACGTTCGCCGCCCTTCCGGTGGCCGCGACGCTGGCTCTGCAGGCCGGCCTGATCCTGCCGCTGCTGTGGCGGCGGCGGGCGCCGTACGCGACGTTCGCCGTGATCGCGGCGGTGTTCCTGGTGCAGTGGGTGCTGGGGGCGTTCCTGCGGGCCGACGTCGCCCTGCTCGTCGCCCTGTACAGCGTCACGCTGCACGGCCGCGTCCGGTACCTGCCCTGGGCCTGCGCGACCGCGGCTGCCCTGCTCGTCCCGGTGGCGGTGCGCGTCTCCGCCGCGGTCTCCGTGTGGGGAGCGCTGTTCTTCCTGGTGAGCACCGTGATCGCGGCCGTCGCGCTGGGGTTCGCGGTGCGGATCCGGCGGGCCCAGCTCGCCAACCTGCGTGACCGCGCCCTCCGCCTGGAGATCGAACGGGACCAGCGCAGCAAGCTCGCCGCGGCGAGCGAGCGCACCCGCGTGGCCCGCGAGATGCACGACATCATCGGCCACAACCTGTCGGTGATCATCACGCTCGCCGACGGCGGCGCGTACGCGGCCGAGGTGACCCCCGAACGCAGCCGGGAGGCGCTCCGGCTCGTCGGGGAAGCAGGCCGCCAGGCCTTGGGCGAACTGCGGCGCATGCTCGGCGTCCTGCGCGAGCAGCCCGCCACCCCCGAACTCCACCCCCAGCCCCGCATCGCCGACATCGAGGCGTTGTGCGGCCGGGTGGGCGTGGCCGGCCCCGAGGTCGTCTACCGCTCGGGCGGCGAGCTGGAGTCCCTGGACCACGGAGTGCAGCTGATGGCGTACCGCATCGTCCAGGAGGCGCTCACCAACAGCCTCA
This sequence comes from Amycolatopsis sp. NPDC021455, assembly GCF_040640995.1. Taxonomy (NCBI): domain Bacteria; kingdom Bacillati; phylum Actinomycetota; class Actinomycetes; order Pseudonocardiales; family Pseudonocardiaceae; genus Amycolatopsis; species Amycolatopsis sp. NPDC021455. The sequence goes on from NZ_JBFACT010000023.1 coordinate 96,753, forward strand.
AGCACGCCGGCTCCGGCACCCGGATCCAGGTCGCGCTCACCGTGGAGGGCCCGCGGCTGCGGATCCACGTCCACGACACCGGACGGCCCGGCGGCACCGTCTCGACGCCGGGCGAAGGACACGGCCTCGCCGGCATGAGGGAACGCGCGGCCCTCTACGGCGGCACGGTCACCGCGGGCCCCGAGCCCGGCGGCGGCTGGAGCGTGCGGGCCGTCCTCGACGTCACCCCTGGCGGCCCGGCATGACCAGCGTGCTCATCGTGGACGACCAGCCCCTGCAGCGGTTCGGCTTCCGGATGCTGCTGGAGGCCACGCCCGACACCGAGGTGGTGGGCGAAGCCGGGCACGGCGCGGAGGCCGTGCGCCGGACGGCCGAACTGCGGCCCGACGTCGTCCTGATGGACATCCGGATGCCGGGGATGGACGGCATCGAGGCCACCCGGCAGATCGTCGCGAGTGGCGGACGTTCCCGGATCCTGGTGCTGACCACCTTCGACCTGGACGAGTACGCGCACGCGGCGCTGCGCGCGGGAGCCAGTGGCTTCCTCCTCAAGGACGCGCACCCGGAGGAACTGCTGGCCGGGATCCGCGCCGTCGCCCGGGGCGACGCCGTCGTCGCGCCCGCGCTCACCCGGCGTCTTCTCGACGCCTACGCCCACCGCCTGCCCGCATCGGGCGGCGAGGGCCGCGCGGATCCGCGCTGGCAGGCCTTGACCGAGCGCGAGCGGGAGATCCTGGTCGCGATCGGGCAGGGCCGGACCAACGGCGAGATCGCCGAGAGCCTGGTGCTGTCGGAGTCCACGGTCAAGACCCACGTCGGCCGGGTGCTGGCGAAGATCGGGGCCCGCGACCGCATCCAGGCCGTGATCATCGCCTACGACCTGGGGCTGACTCAGCCCAACGGGCCGGGGTGATCCCCGGCGGGCAGGAAACCCACGGTCAGCAACAGGTTCGCGTAGAGGCGGTCGTCGCCGGTGGCGACGCACAGGGCCACCTCCGGTTCGCGGCACGTCCGGTAGAACTCGAGCCTTTCCATGGGCCGCAACGGAAGTTCCGGGCCGAGCAGCCGCTCGTAACCACGCCAGCATTCGGGCGGGTTCCCGTCGTCCGGCAGCATCGCCGTCACCGACTCGACCGGCACGGCCGTGAGCAGCGGCGCTAGAACGTCGTCGACGGTCACCAGTCCCCGGCGCAGGTTCAGGTGGATCAGCTCGGCGCCGGGGGAGACGTTGGTGGCGTGCGCGTAGTTGGCGTCGGCGAGCAGGACGCGCGAACCGTGGCCGGTCGCCGCGAGCGCGCGCAGGAGCGGGGGATGGAGCAACGGGTAACGCAGCAACGCGGGTTCTCCGTTCGGGATCAGTCCGGTTCGTGGTTGAGGGCACCGGAGCGGAAGGAGGCGACGGCGACCTCGGCGAACCCGAGGGACCGCACGGCATCGAGCAGCCGCGGGTCGTCGTGGGCTTCGGCGGCCACGGCGGCGTCGAGTTCGATCCGGGCGGTGCCGCCCAGGTCGCGGACCCGCAGGTCGTGGCAGGTGAGGCCGCGGTCGTCGAGGAACCGGCGGACGGCCGATTCGGCCTGTTCGACTCGTGCCAGGGTGGCCGTGGTGATCGGGATGCCGTACCGGACGCGGCTCGCCAGGCAGGGCGCGGCCGGCTTGTCCGCCCAGGCCAGGCCCCAGCCCCGGGCGATGGCCCGCACGTCCCGCTTGGTCAGGCCGAGCGTCCGCAGCGGGGTGTGCACGCCGATTTCGTCCCCCGCGCGGATCCCCGGCCGGAACGGGTCGACGGCGTCGTCGGCGTTCGTGCCGGTGGCCAGCGCCGGGAACCCCTGCGCGACGGCCACTTCGGCGATCGTGGTGAGGACGGTGGTCTTGCAGAAGTAGCAGCGTTGCCTGCCGTTGGCCGCGTACCCGGGCTCGGCCAGCTCGGCGGTCTCCGGAGTGAGGTGGCGGACGCCCAGGCCGGCCGCGATTTGCCGCGCGCAGGCCAGTTCCACCGCGGCCAGGCTGGCGGAGTTCGCCGTCACCGCGAGCACGTCCGCCGGCCCGAGGGCGCGGACGGCCGCCGCGAGGACCAGCGCCGAGTCGGCGCCCCCGGAGAACGCGACGGCGAGCCGTCCGAGACCGGCGAGATGGGTGACGAGCCGGGTGCCGTCCATCAGCTCTCCACCGGTGTCGCGCCTGCGGCGATCGTCGCGACGACCCGCGCCGGCAGGCCGAGTTCGCGTGCGGCGGCCACGACGTCGTCGTGCTCGGGCTTCGCGCCATGTGGCCCGCGTTTGCGGCGCACCGGAATCCCGTGGACGTCGACCGTTTCGGTCTCCCGTGGGAGCGCGGTCCGGCGAACCACGTGTTCACGCAGCCCGAGGCTGCCGGTCTCGGCGAGCACCAGGTTCCCGAGCCGGGCGGCGTGCTCCGGCTCGGCGAGCACGTGCAGGACGTGCGCCGGCCGGCCCTTCTTCATCGTCGCCGGGGTGACCCACGCGTCGAGCGCGCCGGCCGCCAGCAGCTCGCCGACCGCGTGCCCGAGCACCTCGCCGGTGACGTCGTCGAGGTTCGTCTCCAGCACCACCAGCTCGCGGGTCCCGGTGTCCGCGGTTTCGCCGAGGTGCACGACCGCGACGTTCGGCCGGTCCGGCAGCGACCGGGTGCCCGCGCCGTACCCGGTGGCCAGCAGGCGGAACTCCGGCGGCGGCTCGAACCGCGCTTCGGCGGCCTTCACCAGCGCCGCCGCGGTGGGCGTGACCGTCTCGCCGGCGAGGTCGCTCCCGAACGTCCGCGCGCCCCTCAGCAGCGAGGCGGTCGCGGGTGCGGGACAGGGCAGGGTTCCGTGCGCGGTGCGGACCGTGCCGCTCCCGAGCGGCAGCGCCCCGCAGTACACAGTGGACACCTCAAGGGCGTCGAGTGCGGCGAAGACGCCGATGACGTCGACGAGCGTGTCGTGCCCGCCGAGTTCGTGCAGGTGGACGCGCTCGGGCGCCTCCCCGTGCAGCCGCCCTTCCACCTCGGCGATCGCGCGCAGCGCGGCGACCGCCCGTTCGGCCACCGGCGCGGGCCGGACCCGCCCGGCCATGGCGATCAGTTCGGCCGCGGGACGGCTGGTCGCGTCGTCGGTGACGGCCACGTGGGCGCGAGCCGCGGTCAGCCCGTGGGTGAGCAGGGACTCGACGCGCAGTTCCCAGCCCGTCAGCCCGCTGGTGGCGACCGCCGCCTGAATCCGCTCCAGCGGGGCTCCGGCGTCGACGAGCGCCGCCAGCAGCATGTCCCCGGCCAGGCCGGTGAACGGCGAGATGACGCAGATCTTCACCGCGGCCTCCGCAGTACCCAGGAGAGCCGGAAGGCGGCCATGGCCGCGCCGAACCCGGAGTCGATGTTGACGACGGTGATCCCGGCCGCGCAGGACGCGTGCATCGCCAGCAGCGCGGTCACGCCTTCGAGGCCCGCGCCGTACCCGGTGGAGGTGGGGACGGCGATCACCGGACAGGCGACCAGGCCACCCACCGCAGACGCCAACGCACCCTCCATGCCCGCGACGACGATGACCGCGTCGGCTTCGCGCAGCCGATCCGTTTCGGCCAGCAGGCGGTGGATACCGGCCACGCCGACGTCGGTGATCGTTCGCACGTCCAGGCCGAGGGCCGCGGCGACTTCCGCGGCCTCTTCGGCGACGGGCCCGTCGGATGTTCCGGCGGCGGCCACGGCGACCGCGAAGGCCGTCGGAGCGGCCGGCCGCCAGACCAGCAGCCGCGCGCCGGGGGAGTAGCGGCCGCCGGGGACCTCGGCCAGCACCGCACGAGCCGTCTCGCGCTCGACGCGGGTGACCAGCACCGGGCCGGTGTTGTGCGCGAGCAACGTCTGCACGATGGCCGCGATCTGCCCGGGTTGTTTCCCGGGCCCGTAAACGACTTCCGGGAGTCCCTGGCGATGTTCGCGGTCCAGGTCGACGCGCGCGAAGCCGAGGTCGGCGGTACTCATGCCCGCACGTACGGGATCGTGAGCGGGCCTTCCGGGAGCACGCAGGCCCGAGCGTCCGGCCCGGCCCGGTCGAGGGCGTCGGCCACGGTGGCCGCGATGTCGGTGGTCCGGGTCAGGTGTGCCGTCGCGAGGTCGGCGTCGGTCAGGTGATCGCTGTGCAGGACGACCCGGCAGTCGTCCTGGATCTTCGCCTGGATCTGGACCTGCCACTGGTCCGGCACGGTCACCGGCCGGGCCGAGATCTCGGCGAGCAGGGCCGCCGGCGAACTCGCCGAAGCGAGCACCTCCCGGTAGGAACCGTGGTCGGGCAACCCGTCCCGGCACTCCGCCGCGCAGACGATCGTCGCGCCGGGCTTGGCGATCCGGTGGGCCGCCGACATTCCTTTCACGGCCTGGTAAAGGTTCTGGTCCAGGGGATACCCGGAGTTCGTCGTCACGACGACGTCGAAGGGCGCGGGAACCGGCCGCATGGCGACCTCGCGGGCCACGCGGGTCGCGGCCGCGTGCATGTCCAGGAGGTCCCCGCCGAACGCCCCGATGACCGCCTTGTCGCGGTTGAGGATGACGTCGAGGGCGAAGGTGACGCCGGTGGCCGCGGCGATCGCGCGGACGTCGTCGTGCACCGGGTTGCCTTCGGTGATGCCCCAGGTGGCGTTCCGGTGCCCGATCCGGCGGGCGTCGTGGAGCACCAGCACGGTTTCCAGCGCCGCCAGCCCGGGCGCGACGAGCTTGGGGCCGCCCGAAAAGCCCGCGAAGAAATGCGGTTCGACGAAGCCGGTCGTGATCCGCACGTCGGCGTCGACCCACTCGCGGTTCAGCCACACCGGCACGTCGTCGCCGTAGCGGCCCAGCCAGGTGAGGCTCGCGCGGTCGCGGGCGTCGTGGTTGACGATCCGGACGGTGTCGACGACCTCGTCGCCGAACATCGCACGCAGCTCGGCGGGAGAGTTGCCGCGGTGGGTGCCGGTGGCGACCAGGATGACGACGTCCTCGAGGCGGACGAGGCCGTCCAGCTCGGCGAGGATCGCCGGGATCATCAGCTCGCGCGGTTGCGGCCGGGTCCCGTCGCACGCCGAGATCGCGACGGTCTGCCCCGGCCGGACCCGGTCCCGCAGCGGCGGCCCGGCGACCGGTTCCCGCAACGCCCGGCGCAGCAGGACGTCCGCGGGGTCGGTGAACGGGTGGTGCACCGGCGTCACCACCGTGGTCACCCCCGGGTCGATGGTGAGATCGAGGCCGGTGTCGCCGTACGCGAGCCGGACGGTCGACGCGGTCACGGCGCCAGTCCGTAGACGCGGGAGGCGGTGCCGCCGCGGACGGCGTCGCGTTCGGCCGGCGTCAGGCCGTCGATCAGGCTGTCGGCAGCGGCCATCACTTCCGCGTACGTGCCCGCGAGGAGACAGACGGGCCAGTCCGAGCCGAGCATCAGCCGGTCGGGACCGAATGCCTCGAGCGCGGTCTCCGCGTACGGCCGCAGATCCTCGACCCGCCAAGGCCGGCCGGCTTCCGTCACCAGACCGGACAGCTTCGCGACGACGTTGGGTTCCCGGGCCAGGGTGGCCAGGTCGGTCGCCCAGGGTTCGAGCTCGCCGCTCGCGATCGGCGGTTTCCCGAGGTGGTCGAGGACGAAGGTGAGGTCCGGCAGCGCACGGACCGCCGTGATGGCCGCCGGGAACTGGTGGGGCACCACGAGCAGGTCGTACACCAGCCCGGCGTCGCGCACCGCCGCGAGGCCGCCCAGGACGTCGTGGCGTGCCAGCCAGCGCGGGTCGGGCTCGGCCTGGACGAGGTGGCGGATGCCGGACAGCAGTTCGCCGCCCGGCGCCGAGCGCAGCCGTTCGATGTCCCGGGACGGCGAGCCGGTGAGGTCGATCCAGCCGACGACCCCGGCGATGAGCGGCTCCGCGGCGGCGGTCGCGAGGAACTCGACCGACTCCTCCAGGTCCGGCAGGACCTGCACGAGCACCGTCGCGTCGATCCCCGGGGCGGCCGCGCGCAGGTCGGCCGGGGTGTAGTCGCGCCGGATCGCCGCGGTGTCGTCGCCGTCCAGCCACGCGTGGCGGCGGACGGAGGTCTGCCACAGGTGGTGGTGCGCGTCGACGCGCCGGCCCGTCACGCCCGGCCGATCCGGTGGCGCTGGCGGCCGAGGCCGTCGATCTCCACGGTCACTTCGTCCCCTTCGGACAGGTAGGGGAAGTCGTTGGCGCCGAACGCGACCCCCGCCGGGGTGCCGGTGTTCACGACGTCGCCCGGCTCGAGCACCATGAACTGGCTGAGGTACCAGACGATGTGCCGGACGTCGAAGAGCATGTTCTTCGTGGTGCCGTCCTGGCGAGGCTCCCCGTTGACGGCCAGCCGCAGGCCCAGGTGCTGCGGGTCGCCGGCTTCGTCCGGGGTGACCAGCCAGGGGCCCAGCGGGTTGAAGGTCTCGCAGGACTTGCCCTTGGTCCACTGGCCGCCGCGTTCGTGCTGGAATTCGCGCTCGCTGACGTCGTTCGACACGGCGTACCCGGCGATGACCGCGCCGGCGTCCTCCGGTGACGCGAGGTACCGCGCCCGCCGCCCGAGCACCACGGCCAGTTCGACCTCGTAGTCGGTGCGGGTGCTGGTCCGCGGGATGAGCACGGTGTCGTCCGGGCCGATGATCGTGTTGGTGGCCTTGAGGAACACCACCGGTTCCGCGGGCGGCTCGGCGCCGGTCTCGGCGGCGTGGTCGGAGTAGTTCAGCCCGATGCAGACGAGCAGGCCGGGCCGGGCCACCGGGGCGCCGACGCGCAGGCCCGTCGCGTCGAGGACGGGGAGAGTGCCGTCGCGCAGGGCGGCTCCGGTCCGCGCGACGCCGTCGCCGGCGAGGAAGGCCCCGTCGACGTCCGCGGTCAGCGGCCGCAGATCCCGGGCCGCACCGGTCTCGTCGAGGACGACGGGGATCTCGTGGCCGGGGTCGCCCAGGCGTTGGAAGCGCATGGCCGGGGACCGTAGCAGACATATGATGTCTTATTCAAAGGTCTGACCAGTCATCATACGTAAATGTGCGCACAGTAGTCATCGGTGACAATAAGTCCAAGTTATTGCCGTGTTACGCATCGACTCTGGACAATCCCCGGGACACCGCGTAGCCATACATATGTTGTCTGCGCCGAGTGAGAGGTGGCCACCGTTGGCCGAAGTGATCAGCGCCATCGACGCCGTCGACGTTCGCTTCCCGACTTCCCTGAGCCTGGACGGGTCGGACGCGATGAACCCCGAGCCCGACTATTCGGCGGCGTACGTCACCATCCGCACGAGTGCCGGCGAGGAGGGCTACGGGCTCGCCTTCACCGTCGGCCGCGGCAACGACGTCGAGGTCGCCGCCGTCCGGGCGCTCGTGCCCCTGGTCGTGGGCATGCCGGTGGACGACGCGCTCGCCGACCTCGGCGCGTTCTCCCGCCGGCTGACCGGGGACAGCCAGCTGCGGTGGCTGGGCCCGGACAAGGGCGCGATCCACATGGCCGCGGCCGCGATCGTCAACGCGGCGTGGGACCTGCGGGCCCGCCGCGAAGGCAAGCCGGTCTGGCGGCTGCTGGCCGAGATGCCGCCGGCGGAACTGGTCGGCCTCGTCGACTTCCGCTACTTGCAGGACGCCCTGACCCGCGACGAAGCCCTCGACATCCTCCGGCGAGCCGAACCGGGCCGCGCGGCGCGCCAAGCCGAGCTCCTGGAATCCGGTTTCCCCGCCTACACCACGACTCCCGGCTGGCTCGGCTATTCCCCGCAGAAGCTGGCGGCGCTTTCGGCGGAGGCGGTCCGGGACGGCTTCACCCAGATCAAGCTCAAGGTCGGCGCCGACCTCGAGGAAGACGTCCGCCGGCTGCGGCTCGCGCGGGACGTCGTCGGGCCGGACGTCCGGATCGCCATCGACGCCAACCAGGCCTGGGGTGTCGGCCAGGCCATCGAATGGCTGCGCCCCCTCGCCGAGTTCGACCCGTACTGGATCGAGGAGCCGACCTCGCCCGACGACGTCCTCGGCCACGCGGCGATCCGCCGGGCGGTCGCGCCGATCAAGGTGGCCACCGGCGAGCACACCCACAACGCCGTGATGTTCAAGCAGCTGCTGCAGGCGGAGGCGATCGACGTCCTCCAGCTCGACGCGAGCCGCGTCGCCGGCGTCACCGAGAACATCGCGATCCTGTTGCTGGCCGCGAAGTTCGGCGTCCCGGTGTGCCCGCACGCCGGCGGGGTCGGGCTGTGCGAGATGGTGCAGCACCTGTCGATGTTCGACTTCGTCGCGGTCAGCGGCACGCAGCAGGACCGCGTCATCGAGTACGTCGACCACCTGCACGAGCACTTCGTCGACCCGGTGCGGATCGAGCGGGGCCGCTACCTGGCCCCGCGGGAGCCCGGGCTCGGGGCGCGGCTGCACGCGGAATCCGTGGCGCAGTACCGGTTCCCCGACGGGCCGGTCTGGCAGCGGGACGCGGTGGTGGTCGCGTGACCGGCGGGGAGTTCGACGGCGTCCGCGCCATCGTGACCGGCGGCGCGTCCGGGATCGGGCTCGCCACCGCGCTGAGGTTGTCCGCGCGCGGCGCCCGGGTGGTCTGCCTCGACCTGAACGAGAAGGTCGAAGAGCCGTTGACCGGCGTACGGGCCGACGTCTCGGACGACGACTCGGTACGGGCCGCGGTCGCCGCCGCGGTGGAGCACCTCGGCGGGCTGGACGTCCTGGTCAACAACGCCGGGATCGGTGCGCAAGGAACCGTCGAGGACAACGACGACGCGGAGTGGCACCGCGTGTTCGACGTCAACGTCGTGGGCATGGTGCGCGTGACCCGCGCGGCCCTGCCGCACCTGCGCGAGTCCTCGGCCGCGGCCATCGTGAACACCTGCTCGATCGCGGCCACCGCCGGGCTGCCGCAACGGGCGCTCTACAGCGCCACGAAAGGCGCGGTCCTCGCGCTCACCCGCGCGATGGCCGCCGACCACCTGGCCGAAGGCATCCGCGTCTGCTGCGTGAACCCCGGCACCGCGCACACGCCGTGGATCGACCGGCTGCTCTCGAAAGCCGAAGATCCCGAGGCCGAGCTGGCCGCGCTCGCCGCGCGCCAGCCCACCGGCCGGCTCGTCACCGCCGACGAGGTCGCCGCGGCGATCTGCTACCTGGCCGGCCCGGACTCCGGCGCCACCACCGGCACCGATCTCGCCGTGGACGGCGGGATGTCCGGCCTCCGTCTCCGCCCGAAACCTGTCAACGAGGAGAGGTCATGAAGTTCCAGCACCTGCGCGCCACCGCTGTCGTCACAGCCGGTGTCCTGACCGTGGCCGCACTGGCCGGCTGCAGTGGCGGCGGCTCGACCGCGGCTTCGGGCGGCAAAACCGTCGTGGGGGTCGACTATCCCCGCTCCGACACCGACTTCTGGAACGCCTACATCAAGTACGTGCCCCAGTTCGCCGGGCAGTTCGGCCTCGACCTCAAGACCACCAACTCGCAGAACGACGTCGCCAACCTGACGGCCAACGTGCAGACGATGATCAGCCAGGGCGTCAAGGGCGTGGTCATGGCCCCGCAGGACACCGCGGCGATCATCCCGACCCTGCAGCAGCTGGCGAGCAAGAAGATCCCGGTCGTGTCCGTCGACACCCGCCCCGACCAAGGCAACGTCTACATGGTCGTGCGCGCCGACAACCGCGCCTACGGCGAGAAGGCCTGCCAGTTCCTCGGCACCAAGCTCGGCGGCAAGGGCAAGGTCGTCATGCTGCAGGGCGACCTCGCCTCGATCAACGGCCGGGACCGCACCGAAGCCTTCAACGACTGCATGAAGAAGAACTTCCCGGGCATCACGGTCTTCGGCGAAGCCACCAACTGGGACGCCAACACCGCGGCCCAGAAGCTGCAGACCCGGCTGACCGCCAACCCCGACATCAAGGGCGTCTACATGCAGTCCAGCTTCGCCCTCTCCGGCACGCTGCAGCTGCTGAAGCAGCGTGGCCTGGCGGTCCCGGCGAGCGACCCGAAGCACGTGTTCATCGTGTCCAACGACGGCATCCCCGAGGAGCTCGCCAAGATCCGGGCCGGCGAGATGGACGCGACCGTGTCCCAGCCCGCGGACCTCTTCGCCAAGTACGCCCTGCAGTACGTCAAGGACGCCATCGCCGGCAAGACGCCGACGGCGGGCAAGACCGACCACGACAGCACCATCATCCAGGTCCGCGACGGCCTGATGGAGGACCAGCTGGCCGCGCCGCTGGTCACCGCGGACGGCGCCACGTTCGGCCCGGTGAGCAGCGTCAAGGTCGACGACCAGTCCCTGTGGGGCAACAGCAAGAGCTGATCCCCGCAGGCAGTACCGCTTCAGAGAGGAAGCGAACATGAGCACCGTGCCGGTCGTCGAGGCACGCGGCGTGGTCAAGCGCTACGGCGCCACCGTGGCGCTCGACCACGCCGACCTGACCGTCCAACCCGGACAGACGCACGCACTCGTCGGCCGCAACGGGGCCGGCAAGTCGACGCTGGTGTCCGTCCTCACCGGACTGAACGAGCCGGACGCCGGAACCGTGCGGCTGAACGGCGAACCGGCCCCGGCCCTGGCCGACCGGGACGCCTGGCGGTCCCGGGTGGCGTGCGTGTACCAGCGGTCGACGATCATCCCCGACCTGTCGGTGGCGGAGAACCTGTTCCTCAACCGGCAGGAGACCCGCGGCGGGTTCGTCCGCTGGTCCGCGCTGCGCCGCTCGGCCGCCGAGCTCCTGGAGCGCTGGTCGGTGGACGTCGACGTGCACCGGCCGGCCAAGGAGCTGAGCGTCGAGCAGCGGCAGTTCGTCGAGATCGCGCGGGCGCTGTCGTTCGGGGCCCGGTTCGTCATCCTCGACGAGCCGACCGCCCAGCTCGACGGCGCCGCCATCACCCGGCTGTTCGGCCACATCGCCGAGCTGCAGCGCCAGGGTGTCACCTTCCTGTTCATCAGCCACCACCTGCAGGAGGTGTACGAAATCTGCGACACGGTCACGGTCTACCGCGACGCCCGGCACGTCCTCACCGCGCCGGTCGCCGAACTGCCGAAGGCCGACCTCGTCGCGGCGATGACCGGGGAGAACGCCACCGTGGCCGAGGAGCGCGCCTCCTCGGCCCGGCACGGCGCCGAACCTGTGCTCCGGGTCGACGCCCTGACGCTCGAGCCGCACTACCGGGACGTTTCGTTCGACATCGCGCCCGGTGAGATCGTGGGGCTGGCCGGCTCCGGCAGCAGCGGCAAGACCGAGCTCGCCGAGACCCTCACCGGGCTGCGCAAGCCTGCCTCGGGCACGGTGTCCGTCGGCGACCGGCGGCCGCGGCCCGGCGACGTCCCGTCGGCGCTGGCCGCCGGGATCGGGTTCGTCCCGGAAGACCGCCACCACCAGGGTTTCGTGCCGGAGATGTCCATCGCGGACAACACCACGATGAGCGTCATGGACCGGCTCGGCCCCGGCATCTTCGTCTCCTCCGGCCTGCGCGACCGGCTCGCCGGGAAGCTGATCACGCGGCTGGCGGTGAAGACCCCCGGCCCCGAGCTGCCGGTGTCCGCGCTGTCCGGCGGCAACCAGCAGAAGGTCGTCATGGCCCGGGCGCTCGCCGGCGACCCCCGCCTGCTCGTGCTGATCACCCCGACCGCCGGGGTCGACGTGCGGTCGAAGGAGTTCCTCCTGGGCAAGGTCGCGGAGGCCGCCGCGGCGGGCACCGCCGTGCTGATCGCCTCCGACGAACTGGACGACCTGCGCCTGTGCGACCGGCTGCTGGTCATGGTGCACGGGCGGCTCACCACCGCATTGCCCGCAGGCTGGCAGGACCGCGAGGTCGTGGCCGCCATGGAAGGAGTCGACCTCGATGCCTGAAAGCCCCGCCGCGGTGGGCGCCCCGCCGCGGACCGAGCCCGGCGCCCCGCGAGCGCCGCGGCGCATCGCCCTCGCCCGCATGCGCGACTTCGCGCTGGTGCCCGGGATCATCGCGATCGCCGTCGTCGGCCAGCTGGTGAACCCGGTGTTCCTGCAGTACGACAACGTGATCAACATCCTGCAGACGATGTCGGAGATCGCCCTGCTGGTGCTGGCCCAGACGATGGTGCTGGTCGTCGGCAAGATGGACCTGTCACTGGAGTCCACGTTCGGCCTGGCCCCCGGCGTGGCGGCCTGGCTGACCATCGAGGGCGGACATTCCCTCGGGCTGCTGCCGTCCTGGACGGCCGTGCCCGTGGTGCTGCTCGTCGGCGTGGTGGTCGGCGCGGTCAACGCCCTGCTGATCGTCCGGTTCGGGCTGAGCGGGTTCGTCGTCACCCTGGGCATGCTGATCGTGCTGCGCGGCCTGCTGACCGGGATCTCCGGCGGCCAGACGTTCTTCGGCCTGCCCGACTCGATGCTCTACCTCGGCACGACGTTGTGGGCCGGGATCCCGGCGTCGATCTGGATCTGCGTGCTGCTGTTCGCCGGCGGGATCGTCCTGCTCGGCTACACGCGGTTCGGCCGCAGCCTCTACGCGATCGGCGGGAACGAGGACGCGGCGAAGGCCGCGGGCATCCGGACCGACCGCATCGTGTGGATCGTGCTGATCGGCGCCAGCGTGCTGGCCGCGCTCGGCGGGCTGCTGCTGTCGGGTCGCCTCGCCTCCGTGGCCGCGGCGCAGGGCAACGGCTACATCTTCACGGTGTTCGCCGCCGCCGTGATCGGCGGGGTGAGCCTGAACGGCGGCCGAGGCACGCTCTTCGGCGCGTTCACCGGGATCCTGCTGCTGTACATGATCCAGAACGTGCTGACCCTGGCCGGGGTGCCCGCGCAGTGGATCGGCGCGCTCAACGGCGCGATCATCCTCATCGCGCTGGTGATGTCCCGCATCACCAGCGGGAAGCGGCAGACCTGATGGCGGACCTCGGCGTCGGCACCGCGGGCCTGGGCAACGTCTTCGGGGAGGTCGAGGACGAGTCCGCCGCGGAGGTCGTCGCCGCGGCGGCCGGCGCCGGGGTGCGGTACTTCGACACCGCGCCCTACTACGGCTCCGGGCTGGCCGAGCGCCGGCTCGGCCGGGCGCTGGCCGTCCTGCCAGCGGGGTCGTTCGCGGTGTCGACGAAGGTGGGCCGGACGCTCACCGACGGCGGCTGCGTCTTCGACTTCTCGGCGGACGCCGTCCGCCGGGGGATCGAAGGCAGCCTCGACCGGCTGGGCCTCGACCGCGTCGACATCGTCTACCTGCACGACCCCGACGACCACGAGGAGGAAGCCGCGACCCGGGCGTGGCCGGAGCTGTGCCGGCTGCGCGACGAAGGCGTGGTCTCCGCGATCGGCGTCGGGATGAACCAGTGGCAGATGCCCGCCCGGTTCGTCGAGCGGCTCGACGTCGACGTGGTGCTGCTGGCCGGCCGCTACACGCTGCTCGACCGCAGTGGCGAGCGCCTGCTCGACCGGTGCGGCGAGCGCGGGGTGGACGTGGTGCTGGGCGGGGTGTTCAACTCCGGCCTGCTCATCGATCCCCGGCCGGGTGCCTGGTTCGACTACGCCCCCGCGACGGCGGACGTGCTGGACCGCGCCCGGCGCATGCGCGAGGTCGCCGCGTCGGCGGGGTACGACCTGGCCGAGGCCGCGCTCGCGTTCGCCGCCGCGCACCCGGCCGTCACGTCCGTTCTGGTCGGCGTCACGAGCGCTGCCCAGGTGCGGGAGAACCTCGATGCCTTCCACCGCGAGGTGCCGCACGAACTGCTGCACCACTTGATTTCCTGCTAGGTCCCCTCACCCAGGAGAGTGCAACGATGCCCCCTGCCCAGAACCCGTTCTCCCGTCGGCAGTTCGGCGCCCTCGCGGCCGCCGGACTGGCCGCGGCGGCCGTCCCGCCCGCGCTGGCGGGCCCGGCAGCCGCGGCGGCGCAGTGCTACGAGCCGACCTGGCCGTCGGTCGACCGGCACCCGCCCGCGCCGGAGTGGTTCCAGGACGCGAAGTTCGGCATCTACTGGCACTGGGGTGCCTTCACCACGCCGGAGTTCGGCAGCGAGTGGTACGGCCGGAACATGTACATCCCGGACAGCGGTGAGAACAAGCACCACAAGGCGACCTACGGCGACCCCACGGTGTGGGGCTACGACCGGTTCATCGACGGCGGCACCGACGTGGCCGGGAACCCCGTGCAGTTCGCCCCGAAGCTGGTGTCCCGCGGCGGGCAGTTCGATCCGGAGGAATGGGCGCGGGTGGTCAAGGCGTCCGGGGCGAAGTTCGCCGGTCCGGTCGCCGAGCACCACGACGGGTTCTCGATGTGGGACAGCAAGGTCAACGAGTGGAACTCGGTGGCGCGCGGCCCGCGGCTGAACCTGCTCAAGCTGTTCTCCGACGCGATTCGCGGGCAAGGTCTGAAACTGCTCGTGGCGATGCACCACGCGTTCAACTACAACGGCTTCTACGACTTCGCCCCGCCGCAGACCGACCCGAGCCTGCGCAAGCTGTACGGCCAGCTGCCGCGCAGCGAAGAGGACGCCCTCTGGCTGGCCAAGCTCAAGGAAGTGATCGACCGCGCGAAACCGGACATCCTCTGGCAGGACTTCTCGCTGAACTCGCCCGGCTACTGCATCAACAGCGGCCCGTGCGCGGTGGGTGAGCAGCAGCGGCTGGAGTTCCTGGCCTACTACTACAACCAGGCCGAGAAGTGGGGCAAGGACGTCGTCTCGACCTTCAAGCACTTCGACCACGGTTTCAACACCAATGGCGAGGTCGCCGACTACGAGCGCGGCGGCCCGGCCGACATCGTCACGCCGTACTGGCTCACCGACGACGCGATCAGCAGCAGCAGCTGGAGCTACACGCAGGGCATCGGCTACTACTCGAGCACGCAGATGATCCACGCGCTGATCGACCGGGTCAGCAAGGGCGGCAACATGCTGCTCAACATCTCCCCGACGCTGGAGGGCACGATCCCGGCCGAGCAGCGGGCGGTCCTCGCCGACTTCGGCACCTACCTCGGCCGCGTCGGCGAGTCGATCTACGCCACGCGCGTCTGGGACGTCTACGGCGAGGGCCCGACCAAGATGGGTGGCGGCTCGTTCGTGTCGCCGAAGGTCGGCACGGCCAAGGACTTCCGGTTCACCCGCGACAAGGCGGGCCGCGTGCTCTACGCGACCGTGCTGGCCTGGCCCGGCACCACCGCGGACATCACGACCCTGTCGAGCAAGCGGATCGACCTGAGCAGCCTGCGCCGCGTCGAGCTGCTCGGCGCTCCCGGCGCGTTGAAGTACACCCAGGACGCGAGTGCACTGCACGTCACGTTGCCGGCGGCGAAGCCGTACGAGTCGCCCGCCTACGTGCTCAAGCTGACGTTCGCGGGCAAGATCCCGGTGGTGGGGCCCGCGTCCGGCGCGAAGGTGTTCGCCGACCGCGGCTTCCGCGGCGCTAGCGCGACACTGGGGATCGGCGGCTACACCGCGGCCCAGCTGAAGGCCGCGCTGGCGAAGCCCGTTTCCGCGATCTGGCCCGGGGACGGCTACCAGGCCCTCGGCTACCCCGCCGACGACTTCACCGGGACCCCGAGCCGGTTCCTCGTGGCCACGCCGGACGTGTGGCCGTCCGCCATCGTCTCGCTGCGCGTCGCGTTCGACCCCGCCCGGTGGTTCCGCATCGTCAATGTCACGAATGGACTCGCCGTGGACGGCGGCGGCGCGGTCCCGGCGGGCAGCAAGCTGAAGATCTGGACCCCGGACGACAGCACGAACCTCCAGTTCGGGATCGAGGACGCCGGCGACGGGTTCGTCAAGCTGACCAACCGCACCAACGGTCTCGTGATCGACGGGGCCGGCGCCACGACCGCGGGCGGCAATCCCGTGCAGTCGGCCTACACCGGCGCGGCGAGCCAGCAGTGGTCGATCACCGACACCGGTGGCGCCGTCTTCGCCATCGCGAACCGGGCCACCGGCCTGGTCCTCGACAGCGGCGGGAACGTCCCGTCCGGCTCCCCGCTCAAGGTGTGGTCCGACGACGGGAGCCCGAACCTCCGCTGGGTGTTCGCGGTGGTCTGAGCCCCGGAGAAGGCGCCCGGCCGGGTACCCGCCCGGTCCGGCGCGCCGCCGCCCGGGGTGAGGAGGGCGTGAAGGATCCGGCGGTTCGCTTGTTCTCCGTCGCCGTTCCGGATTGAATCCATCGAATCGTGTGAGCGCGTGTTGACACGTCGATGGGGGCAAACGGATGCTCGGCGTATCGGCCGAAGGGCCGAAACGCCGGACCGGCACGGGAGGGCCAGTCATGATCACCGAAGCGAGGGCCGTTCCCGGCCGCCCGGCGCGGGCGGCCGGGTGACGATGGAACCGGAACTCGTCGAAATCAACGTCACCGTGCCGCATTCCCCGGCGCAGCTGTGGACGATCGTGGGAGATCCCCGGCTCTACCCGCGGTTCGTCCGCGGGATCACCTTCTGCGAGCCGGTTTCGGAGACGACCGGCCGGGGCGCCCGCTACCGGTACCGGGCCGGCGGCGAGGGCGAGGCCGAGATCTTCGTCCACCGCCGGGACGAGCACCTGGCCTGGTCCAGCGTGGCGGGCAAGCCGCACCGGATGTCCGTCGTGCTGCGCCCGGCGCCGGAGGGCTCCGCCGTCACCATCCTGCTCACGGTGCTCGACGGCCGTTCGCCGGCGGCCCCGAAGATCCGCCGCCGGATCATGGAGGCGATCGAGGCGATCAGCGATCACCTCGGCGGGGTCCCCGCGGCGGATCCGCCCCCGCGCCGCCCCTCGAAGACCGAGCTGGGGCGGATCCTGGTCCGGGCGGGCGTCCTCACCCCGGCCCACCCCACCGGGACGCTGAAGCAGCTGCGGTCGGTGGGCCGGTGGGGCTCGACCCTGGCCGGTGGCTACGAGGCGGTGGCCCGCCGCGCGCCGGAGTCCCTCGCGCTCTGCGACGAGCGGTCCGAACGGACCTTCGGCGAGGTCGACGACCGCACGAGCAAGCTGGCCGCGGTGCTGAAGCGCTACGACATCACCGAGGGCTCGCGGGTCCTGCTGATGTGCCGCAACCACAACGCGATGGTCGAAACGATGATCGCCTGCAGCAAGCTGGGTGCGGACCTGACCCTGATGAACACCGGGCTGGCCCTGGGCCAGGCCGCCGAGTTCGCCGTGCGGCACCGGTCCCAGCTGGTGCTCGCCGACGCCGAGTTCGCGGCCCTGCGCGGGCAGCTGCCCGCCGAGGTCCCGCAGCTGTGGACGTGGCCGCCCGGCGGCGGGTGGCACGGTTCGACCATCGAAGAGCTGATCGACGCCGAGCCGCCCGCCCGCATCGCCCCGCCCAGCAGGCCCGGCCGGCTCGTCGTGCTCACCTCGGGCACGTCCGGCCCGCCGAAGGGCGCGCGCCGCCCGACGCCCAACAACGTCGCCGACGCCGCCGCGGTGCTGTCGGAGATCCCGCTGCGGGCCGGGGAACCGATCCTGGTCGCCGCCCCGCTGTTCCACACCTGGGGCCTGGCCGCGCTCCAGCTCGGCATGGCCCTGCGGGCCGGCCTGGTGCTGCCCCGGCGCTTCGACGCCGAAGCGACGCTGGCGATGATCGAGCGCAAGCAGTGCACGGCGTTGTTCGCGGTGCCGACCATGCTGCGGCGGCTGCTGGACCTGCCGGAGAAGACGCGGGCCGGCTACGACCTCTCCTCGCTGCGCGTGGTCGCCAGCTCCGGCGCGGGGCTGCCGGGCCGGCTCGGCGAGGAGTTCATGGACGCGTTCGGGGACATCCTCTACAACCTCTACGGTTCGACGGAGGTGTCGTGGGCGGCGATCGCCGGGCCCCGCGACCTCCGGGCGGCCCGCGGCACGGCGGGCCGGCCGCCGATCGGCACGGCGATCCGCGTCCTCGACCGCGCGGGGGCCCCGGTCCCGCCCGGCGCGACCGGGCGGCTCTACGTCGGCAACCGGCTGCTCTTCGACGGGTACACCGACGGGGCGCAGCTGGACGTGCGGGACGGGCTGATGGACACCGGCGACCGCGGGTACGTCGACGCCAACGGCCTGCTGTTCGTCGAGGGCCGCGAAGACGAGATGATCGTGTCCGGCGGGGAAAACGTCGCGCCGGCCTCGGTGGAGGAAGTCCTGCTGACCCTCCCCGAAGTGCGGGAGGCGGCCGTGGTCGGGGTCCGCGACGCGAAGTACGGCCAGCGCCTGGCGGCCTACCTGGTGCTCGTCCCCGGTGCCCGGCTGGACGTCGACACGGTCCGGTCCCACGTGCGCGAGCGGCTCGCCCGGTTCGCGGTGCCCCGGGACGTCGTGTTCGTCGACGACCTGCCGCGCAACGCCACCGGCAAGGTCGTCAAGCAGGTCCTGCGCCGCATCTACCGCTGGTGACGCCGGCTACCCGGCGTCCAGCTCCTGGACGCCGTCGAGGTGGGCCCGCAGCCAGCGTTCCGAGGTGTCGACGTGCATCAGCGCGGCGGCGGTGGCCACCGCGGGGTCGCGGGCGGCGAGCGCGTCGTAGATGGCCTTGTGCTGGGACAGCGTCACGTGCGTGGCGCCCCGTTCGACCGTGCCGCGCCAGACCCGCGCCCGCAGGGTCCGCGAGGAGATCCCGTCCAGCAGGGCCGTGAGCGTTTCGTTGCCCGTCGCGGTGACCACCGCGCGGTGGAAGGCGGCGTCGAGCACGGTCAGGCGTTCGACGTCCTCGACGGCCTCGTGCATCGCGTCGAGGAGCTCGCCCACGGCGCGCAGCTGCGAGTCCGTGATCCGGGTGGCGGCCAGCCCGGTCGCGGCGGGTTCGAGGAGCCGGCGCACCTCGGTCAGCTCGAGGACGCTGCCGCCCTGCATGAGCGACACCGCGCTGCCGAGGCCTTCCAGGAGCAGGCTCGGCGCGAGGCTGGTGACGTACGTGCCGTCGCCGCGGCGGACTTCGAGGACCCTGGCCAGGGCCAGCGCCTTCACGGCTTCGCGGGTGGGACTCCGGGAGATGCCCAGCTCGGTGGCCAGTTCGTGTTCCGGCGGCAGCTTGGCTCCTGCCGGGAACCGGCCGGACCGGACGAACTCGCGGATCCGGTCGATCGCCTCGTCGGTCAGCGACCTCGCCATCGCACTCCTCGGACTTCGTCTGCTTAAACGGTCACTGTAGCAGTCGTATGATGTATCGCCGGGAAGGAGCGGGGCACATTTCGCGCGTTCGACGGATTCAACGGCACGGGACCCTAAGGGGAGTGGTCGTCGGGGTCGAGGACATGTGATGTCTTGACGCGGAGGGCCGGCGTCGCCACGACGCCGGCCCTCCCCTTCAGGTGGCGCAGATGCCCTGCGCCAGGGTCGGTCCCCAGAGCAGGCTCGTCGGGGTCGACTCCACCGCGACCACTTCGAGCGGGCTGCCGGGGAACACGACCTGGAGGCCGGTGCCCGGCCTGGGGGACAGCTCGACCGCGGCGACGCCGAGCGCCCGGGTGCCCAGCAGGCAGTTGACGAACGCGACCTGTTCGGGGTCCGAGTTCGCCGTGCTGGACGAGGGCTTCGCGACGATCTGGTAGCCGGCCGGCGTCGGTGCGCAGACCGCGTACGCTTCGAGTTGCCAGTTGGAGTTCAGCCCGGTCGCGTCCTCGTCGGCGACGGCTTGGGCCGAGGTGGCCGTGAGCGGTGTCACCGCCGTCAGGGTGACCTTGCCGACCGGGTTCACGAGGTTGCCGCCGACGCCGAGCACGCGCTCGTTCGCGGCGCACTGAGCCACGGCCTTCTGCTCCGGCTGCGAGCCCTGCGTGCGGCCCACGACCACGTGCAGCCCGGGTACCTGTCCGCACACGGCGAACGCCTGCACCCACCAGGTGCTGCTCGTCCCGGGTGCCATTTCCTGCCCGAGGACGACGAAGCTGTCCTGGCCGGACGGCGGGTGCACCGGCTGCATCTGCGACAGCACGACGCTGTCGGCGTCGGCACCCCGTCCGTTGACGAACACCCAGCCACCCCCGCTGATGATCTGGGTGCCGGGCGGGCAGTTGGCCGAAGCGGACCTCGTCGGCTCGGAGTTCGTCGCCGACATCGGCCCGGCGATCACCTGGATGGGACCGATCGCCGCTTCCGCCGGTACCGCGGCGACCACCTGGACCCCGCCGGCCAGGCCGGCGGCCGCCACCACGCTCGTGACCGCCCGGGCCCAGCTCCTGCGTTTCACTCTCATCTTGCCGCCCCTCACTTGCTCTCGTGGATGTCAGCGGCCGCTGCTGCCGGGACCACCGTGCGCCCCGGCGCTGGGCAATCCCTGGGCAGACGATGGGAAGGACCGGCGCGCCGAGGAGATCGCCGCCGGGCAGCCGGTCGAGCTCGAACGGGCGGGCGGTCCCGCGGATCTGCCAGGACGACGCGCGCCGCGCCGGGTGATCCGCGGTTCGGCCCGGCGCCGGCCGCCGAGCGGGACGTAAGCCGGAACCGGCCGGATCGATCCTGACCGATCTCGACCCGCCCCGAGCACACGCGGCTGCGGCGGCTCGTCGTCCCGGCGTTCACCGTCCGGCGCGTCGAACGACTGCGGGCGCTCAGGAGCAGCCGAGGGCGGCGAGGACCAGCCGGGCTTGCCACCGGTGGACGGCGGCGGCGCCGGGGTCGGACCGGGCGAGTGCCCGCGCGAGAGCCAGCTGTGCGTGCGCGGCGCCCAGCCGGTGTCCGGTGGTGCGCTGGACGTCGAGGGCCCGCGCCGCCTGGTGGGCGGCCGCGGCGGGCCGGCCGAGGTCGGTCAGCGCGTTGGCCTGCGCCACCATGGCCTGGCCGCGGTGCACACGGAAACCGGCGACTTCGCTCAGCGCGGCGGCCTCGCGGGCGTGGCGCAGCGCTTGCGCGGCCTCGCCGAGCCGGCGGCGCGCCTCGGCGAGGCCGATCAAGGCCACCACCTTGGGGAGCCGGAGATCGGTTCGCTCGGCGAGCTCCAGCGCACGCCGGTGGTGGTCCTCGGCGGCTTTGCCGTCGCCGAGCCGCAGCCGGATCGAGCCGATGACGTTGAGCGCGTCCGCCTCGAAGTGCCGCTCGCCCACCTCCACCGCCCGGGTGAGCGCGCCGTCGGCGAGGCGAAGGGCCTGCCCGAGGTCGCCGATGTCCCGGTGGACTTCGGCGAGGACGATCCGGTCGTCGGCCTCGGTGCCGCGGTCGCCCAGCTCGCAGTGCAGCTTCGCCGCGCAGGTCAGCAGATCCACGGCCTCGGGGTAGTCGCCGAGCAGGTGCAGGACCGCTCCCAGGTTGGCCATGGCCAGCGCCTCGCCGTGGCTCGAGCCGAGCTCGGTGAACAGCGCCAGCGCCTCGCGCAGGTGCGTGGCGGCCTGCCCGAGCCGGCCCAGCTCGAGGTCGACGATGCCGAGGTTGCCGAGTTTCGACGCCTGCCCGCCGCGCCAGCCGGTCCGCCGGTCGGCCTCGAGCGCTCGCGCGAAGTGTTCCGCGGCTTCGCGCAGCCGGCCGGACGACAGGTACACGGCCCCGAGGTTGCCCAGGGCCGTGGATTCCCCCTGCGGCCACCGGGCGCGTTCGTCGATGACCAGCGCCCGGTGGTAGTGCTCGATGGCTTCGGTGAACCGGCTCTGCCGCATGTGCAGCCCGGCCAGGCTGAGCTGCGCGGCCATCTGGGCCTTCGGGTCGTCCGCGGTCACGGCCGCGGCCCAGGCGGTTTCCGCGGCGGTGGCCCACTCGACGGGGAGCACCCGCAGCATGAAGTAGCCGCGCAGCGTGTCGGCCAGCAGCCAGGCGATCCGCTCGAGCCGGTGGCCGGCGCAGTGCCGGATCGCGGCGACGAGGTTGCCGATTTCGGCGTCGAGCCAGGACAGCGCCTCGGTGTGGCCGGAGAACGCGACCGGAGGTCCTTCGGAAGCGAACGGCTCCAGCCGCACGGCGGTGGGGTAGAGCAGCTTCCCGGCCGCGTCGGCGGTCCGCAGGTACCACTCGCCCAGCCGCCGGACCGCGGCGGCGCGCTGCCCGGCGTCCTCCTCCGCGCCGGCGCGTTCGGCCGCGTACAGGCGCAGCAGGTCGTGCAGGTGGTACCGGTCGCCGTCCTGGCCGACCAGGTGCGTGCCGGTGAGCCGGTCCAGCCGTCGCCGGGCGTCGGCGGCCGAGCACTCGGCGAGCACCGCGGCCGCCGGCACGGTGAAGTCCTGACCGGGAACCAGCCCGAGCCGGCGGAACAACCGGCGTGCCGGTTCGTCCACGGCTTGGTAGGAGAGCGCGAAAGCGGCTCGCACGGCGCTTTCCTCGTCGTCCTCGATCTGCAGGGCGTCGAGCGGCCCGGCGCCGGCCAGGTCGGCGACCTGGTCGGCGATGCGGCGGCCCGGACGGCAGCGCAGGTCGGCGGCCGCGATCCGCAGGGCGAGCGGCAACCGCCCGCACCGCTCCGCCAGCCGCGCGGTCTCGGCCGCCTCGGCCCGCACCCGTTCGTCGCCGAGAAGACGACCGAGCAGGGCGACCGCTTCCTGGTGGCCGAGCACGTCGAGCGTGAGCGGGTGGGCTCCCTCGCGGGCGACGATCCCGGCGAGGCGGCTCCGGCTGGTGACCAGCACGACGCAGCCGGCGCTGCCCGGCAGGAGCGGCCGTACCTGGCCGGCGCTGTGGGCGTTGTCGAGCACGACCAGCATCCGTTTGTCCGCCAGCAGGCTGCGCCAGAGGCCGGCGGCCTGGTCCGGTTCGACCGGCACGTGCTCGGCCGGGACGCCGAGCGCCTGCAGGAACCGCGCCAGCGCCTCGATCGGCCGCATCGGCGGTGCCGAGGCGTAGCCGCGCAGGTCGACGTACAGCTGGCCGTCCCCGAAGCGGTGCCGCACGCGGTGTGCCCAGTGCACGGCGAGTGCGGTCTTGCCGACGCCGGCGGTGCCCGAGACGACGGCGAGCGCCGTCGAGCCGGAGGCGTCCGCCGCCACCCGGTCCAGTTCCTCGAAGTGCTCCTCGCGGCCCGTGAAGGCGGTGGTCGCGGGCGGCAGCTGAGCGGGGACCGGACGGGCCGCCTCGTCCCGGGGCCGCCGGGTTTCCCCCGGGGCCGCGCCGGCCAGGATCTCGCCGTGCAGGCGCTGGAGGGCGGCGCCGGGTTCGACGCCGAGCTGGTCCACCAGGATGCCGCGGACGCGCTGGAAGGCCGCCAGTGCCTCGGCCTGCCGGTCGGCGCCGTGCAGCGCGGTCATGAGCTGCGCCCAGAACCGTTCCCGCAGGGGATGGGCGCGGGTCAGCGACTCGAGCTCGCCGACCAGGCTCGCGTGGCGCCCGGCCCGCAGCTCGGCGTCGATGCGCTGGTGCAGCACGGTCAGCCGGCGTTCGTCCAGGCGTGCCACGTCGGCTCGGCAGGCGTCGAGGGAGATTCCGTCCAGCGCGGGACCGCGCCACAACGCCAGCGCCTGGCCGAGCAGCTCGGCGGCCTGTTCCCACGCCGTCCCCGAGTCTCCGGCGGCCGTCCGGTTCGCGGCGGCGACGAGCCGTTCGAACCGGTCGAGGTCCAGCTCGTCCGGGCCCGTTTCGAGGCAGTAGCCGGGCGGCCGGGTCACCAGCGGCCGGCGACCGGAACCCGGCCACAGCGCGCGCCGCAGCCCCGAGACACAGCCCTGGAGGAGACTGCGCGCCGCGGCCGGCGGCTGCCGGCCCCACAGGCACTCCACCAGCCGGTCCGCCGAGACGACGGTGCCCGCGTTGAGCAGCAGCACGGCCAGCAGCGCCCGCTGTTGCGGCCCGCCCAGGGCGATCCGCCCGCCGTCGTCGGAGACCTCCAGCGGGCCGAGAATGGAATACCGCATCCGCCTCCCTCCCCGGTGCGGGTGGACACATCAGGCAAGAGCGGCGGAAAGGCTTTCCGATACAGAGCTTCCGCGCGGGCGTCGTCGCTATGCTCGCCGGGTGAGCGCGACCGGACCGGGGCCGTGGGACATCGTCGACCGGTTGTCCGCCTGGGCGAAGGAAACCCCGTGGTGTGACTGGCTCGAGCTGGGCGGGTCGCTGGCGCGAGGAGGCGGGGACAGGTACTCGGACGTCGACGCGGCGCTCGGTGTCGCCGGGGACGTCCCGTTGCCGGTGGCGTGCGAAGCGGTTCTCGAAGCCGCGGGCACCTTCGCCCCGGTCGCGGACTCCTTGCGGCAGAACTTCGGCACGGACCCGGCGCCGGCGGAGCACGTGATCGTCCAGTACGCCGACGGCCGGCAGCTCAGCCTGGTCGTGCTCGCGGCGGCGGACCGGCCGGGGGCGCCGCCCGGGGCCCGGGTCCTGCTCGACCGGAGCGGCCGGCTGGCCGGGACCTGGCTGCCGCGGCAGCTCGAGGCGTCGTCCGGCGAACGGCGCGAGTGGGCGTTCCTGTCCTGGGTGAACCTGGGCGACGCGGTGAAGCACGCCCGCCGGGGGACCGTGTGGCGGGCGGTGCACTCGCTCGGGCTGGCGAGGGACTACGCGTGGAAGCTGTACGCGGCGTCGCGGGGGCTCGAGTATCCCGAGTTCGGGCCGGTGACCGTCGAGACGGCGAACGTCCCGCCACCGCCGGGGATCGAGGACACCCACCCGCGGGCGATCGAGCCCGGCAGCATCTCGTCGGCCGCGTTGTCCCTCGCCGCCGTGCTCGGTCCGCTCTCCGAAGGGTTGTCGGTCGAGGGAGTGCGGGCGGTGACCGAACGGAACCTGCGATCGGCCGGCGGCGACGTCACGGGATCTGCGCCGCGAAGGCGATGACGAAGCAGACAAAGGCGGCGATCGCCGCCGTGGAGCGGGCGACGTCGACCCGCTGCCAGCGCAGCACCGTGGCCCGCCAGTCCGGCGGCGGGTTGTCCGGCTGCCAGCCGATCACCGGCATGTTGAGGGGCACCGTGCCCAGGAACGAGAACGCCAGGAACGCCACCAGCGTGCCCATCCCCGCCCAGCGGAAGCCCGCCAGGAGGCCGGCCAGCGTAAGCCCGGTTGCTTGCAGGACGACCGAAGGCTCGGCGACTCCTAGAGCTAGGAGTGACAGTAAATTTACTGTAGTAGAAACATTTTTCGCGGCTCAGGCGAGGCCGCTTTCGAGCCGGGAAGCCGCCCGCCGGACCTCGTCGGCCACGGTGGCGACCGCGTCCGGGATCGGGTGGCCCGGACGCAGGTGGGTGCGCAGGCCGCGGACCTGGATGCGCCACAGCCCGACGAGCGCCGCCGCGGTGATCTGGACTTCGGGATCGGCGTGCCCGAGCCCGGTCCGCGAAGCGAGGGCTTCGGCGGCGACATCGACGTACCGGTCGGCGACGTCGCTGCGGTACGCCCGCAGGGAAGGCGTGTCGCGGATGAGGTCGCCGAACCTGCGGTAGGTGGTCAGCGCGTGGTCCTGGTCTCCGGACTCGGTCAGGGTCGTTTCGACGTCGGCCAGTTCGCCGTCGAGGACCCGCAGCATCGCGGCGACCGGCGGGAGCGCGGGGTCCGCGAGGTGGTGGCGCAGCGCGTCGGCCATGGCCTCGAGCCGGTCCAGGAGGAGGGCCTCCTTGCTCGGGAAGTAGTTGAAGACCGTCTTTTCGGACACCCCGCACGCCTCGGCCACGTCGGCGACGCGGACCGGCTCGAAGCCGCGTTCGAGGAACATGGTCATCGCGGTGTCGGACAGCTGCCGGCGCATGGCGCGCTTCTTGCGTTCGCGCAAGCCCTCTCCCGTGCGGGTCATGCGCGGAGTTTACTGCCGCCGCTGGAGAAATCCTCCCGCTGTAACGTTCTAGCGGCTGAACGCGGCCGGCTCGGCCGACGCGATGGCCTGGTAACCGGAACAGAGGATGTGCAGCGAGTCGATCACGCCGTCGCGCGTCGTGTAGTACGCCTGCTGCTCGACCAGGTGGTCCGTGCCGTCGCGCTCGACTCGCAGCAGGTAGCCGACGTGGTGACAGCCGGCGACCCGGCCGGTGGTCACCGAGCACAGTTCCGTGACCCGGCGCCCGGCGCCGAACCAGCGGCCGAGGACGATCTCGCCGACGACCTCGGCGGGGTCAGTGGACGTCCAGTGGCGGCCCGGGGTGAGAGCGGCGAAGTCGATCCGATCGGCCAGCACCGCGCGCAGCGCGGCCGGGTCCTGCTCGGCGAGTGCCCTGGCGAACCGTTCGCCTTCGGTGGTGGTCATGGTGTTCTCCGGGTCAGTAGCTGAAGGTGGTGACGGGCTCGTCGCCGATCCACTCCCACATCGGGACGGTGCCGCCGAGGGCGGCGTTGGCGAGCAGGCCGTCGTCGTGGAGGCGGCGGGCGGTGAAGCAGATCGGGCAGACGAGGTAGCGCCCGCCCGCGGCCTCGTACCGCTTGACCAGCTCGGCGAGCGGCGGGCAGCCTTCACAGGCCACCGCCTGGGCGAACCCGTCGAGGGCGAGCCGGACGGCTTCCTTGGTGAGGAACATCAGGGTCGGGCGGTGCTGCTCGGCGGCCCCGACGGCGACGAGGAACGCCACGGTGACCTTCTCGGTGTCTTCGAGTCCGGTGGTGAGGCTGATGACGGCGCGCGTCGGCATGGCCGGCTCCCGGGGGAGGAGGGTTCGGGTACCGCCCCAGCCTCGCCGCGGCCGGCCGCCCGCACATGGGGCGGATGCCTCATCTTCCGGCGGGGAACGCCGTCGTGAGGCCGTGTTCGAGGGCGAAGAGCCCGGCGCCGGTCCGGTTGGACACCCCGGCCTTGGCGTAGATGTGCTCGACGTGGTTGCGGACGGTCTTCTCGCTGATCGACAGCGACCGCGCGATGTCCCGGTTCGGACTCCCGCCGGCGAGCAGGCGCAGTACTTCGACTTCTCGCGCGGTCAGGCCCGCGGGAAAGGGCGTCCGCCGGCGGGCCGCGTGCCCGGCGGCGGACAAGACGGCGTCGACGGCGTGCGCGTCCAGCCGGCCCGCACGCCCGTGCTGCCGCAGGATCTCGGCGGCGTCTGCGGCGTCGCGCGCCGGCCGGTGCGGGCGCGGCTCGCCCAGCGCGTGGTACACGTCGGCGGCCGCCAGGAGCCGCGCGTGCGGCGCCAGTGCCGCGCCCGCCGCGCCGAGCGGGTAGCCGGAGCCGTCCAGCCGCTCGTGGTGCGCCGCGGCGACGGCGGCGACCTCTTCCAGGCCGCGGACCCGGCGCAGGATCCGGCCGGTCAGGTAGGGGTGCAGCCGGACCCGCTCCCATTCGGCGTCCGACAGCGGGCCCGCCTTTTCCCAGATGCTGTTGGGCACGCCCATCCGGCCCAGGTCGTGGACGAGCCCGGCCCGCCGGACGAGCCGGACCTCCGGCTCGGGCAGGCCGGCGCGGCGGGCGGCCTCGGCGGCGAGGGCGGCGACCCCGCGGGAGTGGCCGATGGTGAACGGGCACTTGAGGTCGGCGAAGTCGCCGATCGCGGTCAGCAGCTCGTCCAGCTCGGCGTCGGTCAGGACCCGGTCGCGGTCGGGCGCCTGCGCGAGGGCGAGCGCCCAGACGTCCTCGTCGAGCAGACCGGCGGCGATTTCGTCCGCCGCGGCCGCGAACGCCGCGACGACGGCGGGGTCGAACTGGCTGCCGCTGCGTGCCCCGGCCATCGCGACGGCCGCGGCCACCCCGCCCCGGCGCAGGTACACCTCGGCGACCTCGGCGAGGTGCACGACCCGCACCTCGATCGGCAGCCGGTCACCGCCTGTGCCCGCGGGCAGGCCGCTGCCGTCCCAGCGTTCGAACGTGCAGGCCAGCGCCGTGCTGACGGGCTCGCCCAGCCCCAGCCGCCCGGCGAGCCGGGCGGCGGAGGTGCAGTGGGAGTGGATCAGATCGGCCAGCCTCCGGCGGACGCCGACGAGGAACGCGGCCGTCAGCGCGCCGCGGGCGAGGAGCCCGCGGTTCCGCCCGACGTGCGTGACCAGCAGGCGCAGGAAGGGCGCGCCGGTCCAGTTCACCCGGTAGGAGCCGGCGCGGAAGGCGATGTCGTCGCCGAACCAGCCGGCCAGTTCGTGCGAGTCGGCGTGACAGCCGATCCAGGCGACGAGGTTGGCGTAGAAAACCGTCCCGCGCCGGCTTTCGTCCAGGCCCAGCCGGTCGGCGAGCCGCGTCGCGAGGACGGCCGAGCGCAGCATGTGCTCCATCGGCTGCCCGAGCCCCAGGTCGATGGCCAGCGAAAGGGCGGCGAGCACCTCGGCTCGCCGCGGCCCGGCCGGCGGGACGGCCATGGCACACCACCTTCCCGGTCGCCCCGGCAGACGCCGTCGTCCACCGAGGACGAACAAGCGTCGCCCGCCGGCCGGGTGAAGGCAACTTCGGCGATGGTGATGACGTTCAGGACGGCGACGGCGATCATCCGCCGGTGGTCCGCGGTCAGCGGGCGTCCGTCTTCGCCGTGGCCGGACACCGTCGCGAAGCCCGCGGCGAGCAGCCAGTCGCGCGTCCAGGCGGTAGCGGTCGACGAGCATGTCACCGTCGTCGCGGGCCGCCACGACCCGCGAGGGTGCGTACGCCGCGAGAAACGCGGTGAGGTTGTCCAGGTCCATGGCCAGCCGGCCGCCCCGGGCGTAGCACGCCCGCGATGCCCGCCAGGACGGCGCGGTTGACCTCGTCGTCGAAGTACCCGAAGGCCGTGGACCAGTTGACCACCCGGTCGAAGTGGGCCGTCCACGGCAGCCGGCGCATGTCGCCGGCCACGTACTCGACTTCGACGCCCGCGTCGGCCCGGGCCCGGTCCAGGAAGACCGGCGAGGAGTCCAGGCCCGTGACCCGGCCGCCGCGGGCGGCCAGGCGGCGGGCCAGGTCCCCGTGCCCGCACGCGAGGTCCAGCACCCGCATGCCCGGTCGCAGGTCCAGCACCCGCCACGCCAGGTCCGCGGCGGCTTCGGCCGGCTCGGTCCCGGCGCCCGGCGGGGCGAAGAAGTGCAGGTAGTCCTCGTCGTACAGCCCGGCGGCGTCGAACAGGTCGGCCATGGCGCCGGACACTGGAGTCGGCTGTCCGCAGCGGCAACGAGGTTTTCGCGGGCCGGCGCGTTGGGCCGAACAGGTCATCCTCGGCCTTTCCTGCCGGAACGGGGACAAAACCGGTGGGGCACTGGCAAGATCGTCGCGTGGACACTGGCGGGGAGGCCATCCGTGTACCGATCACTTCGCCGCGACGGCGCACTGCCCGGGATCGCCGGGCGCGATGACGGCTGAAGACCACCGCTCGTAGCGGCGTGTTGCAGCGGCGTGCCCTCGCGGCCGCCGGAATCCCGGCCATGCCCATTTCCCGGGGATCGTCCTGGGCGGACGTCCCGAACCCTCGAGAGAAAGAACCGACCATGAGACGTGTTTTCCTGCCCGGGGGCGCCGCCCTCGTGCCCGGCGCCGCACCACGGCGGACCCGGCCGGGCACCAAGGTCGCGGTCGCCGTGGCGGCTTTCTCGGCCGCCGCGTTCCTCGCTCCCGCGTCGGCGAACGCGATCTCCGGCGGGCAGCCGGTCGCCGACGGCGCCGACAGCTTCGCCGCGAAGATCACCATGGACGGCGCGGCGTGCTCCGGTGCCCTGATCGCGCCGCAGTGGGTGATCACCGCCGCGTCGTGCTTCCCCGGCAGCTCCGGGCAGGCCGCGCCACCGGCCAAGCCGGCCACGGTGCAGGTCGGCCAGGCCGACCTGCGCGGCGCCGGCGGTCAGGCACTCCGCGTGTCGCAGGTGGTCGCCCGCGGCGACCGCGACGTCGCCCTGGCGAAGCTGACGTACCCGGTGCAGGGCGTCACCCCGCTCGCCGTTTCGGCGACCGCGCCCGGCGCGGGGGAGAGCGTCCGGGTGGACGGCTACGGCCGCACCGCCACGGAATGGGTCCCCGACCGGCTGGCGACCGGGCAGTACACCCTGGGGCAGGCCACCGCGACGACGGTCGCGATGACCAGTCCCACCGGCAACGACATCTGCCTCGGTGACGCCGGTGGCCCGGTGCTGCGGCAGGAAAGCGGCGGCCTCCGCCTGGCCGGCATCGCGAGCCGGTCGTGGCAGCACGGCTGCCTGGCGGTCACCGAGACCCGCAGCGGCAGCACGGCCGCGCGCACCGACGACATCGCCGCGTGGATCACGCAGCAGATCGAGCCCCGCTCGATCCGGCTCACCAACCACTACTCGAAGCGCTGCCTGGCGGTCCAGGGCGCGAACAACGTCGACGACGCGCCGGTGTACCAGTTCGACTGCCCGTCGGCGTACGACGACCAGGCGTGGGACATCGAGCCGAACGCCGCGGGTGGCGTGCTGCTGCGCAACCACGCCACGAAGCGGTGCCTGATCGTGCACGGCGCCGACAACACCAACGGCGCGCCGGCGCTGCAGTACGAGTGCCTGCCGCAGTTCACGGACCAGCTGTGGGATCTGGTCGAGGTCGACGGCGGCGTGCAGGTCCGGAACCGCGCGACGAACCGGTGCCTGCTGGTGGCCGCGGCGAACAACGAGAACGGCGCGAAGGCGGTGCAGTACGACTGCCTGCCCCAGTTCTCCGACCAGGTCTGGGAAAAGACCGCCGTTCCGGACGCCGTGCTGGTGACGAACCACGCCACCCAGCGGTGCCTGATCGTGCACGGCGCGAACAACGTGAACGACGCGCCCGCGTTGCAGTACGACTGCCTGCCGCAGTTCACCGACCAGCTGTGGGAGATCGACCCGGTGGCCTCCGGCGGAGTGCTGGTGCGCAACCGGGCGACGAAGCGGTGCCTGATCGTGCACGGCGGGAACAACGTGAACGACGCGCCCGCGTTGCAGTACGAGTGCTTGCCCCAGTTCACCGACCAGCTGTGGGACATCATCCGGGTCCCGGGCGGCGTGCAGCTGAAGAACCGGGCGACGAACCGCTGCCTGATCGTGCACGGCGGGAACAACGTCAACGACGGGTCCGCGGTGCAGTACGACTGCCTGCCGCAGTTCACCGACCAGATCTGGGACGTTCTCCCGCTCCCGGCCGGAAGCTGAGCGAAGTGGTGGGGGGGGGCCGCGGGGGGGGCGGCCCCCCCGCCGGCGCGGGGCCCCGGGGGGCGCCCCCCCCCCGGGGGGGGCCGGGGGGGGGGGGGCGGGGCCCCGCCCCGCGGG